>NZ_LHSJ01000047.1:0-19139 GCF_001270295.1 Achromobacter sp. DMS1
GCGGCAGGCCTCCGTCGCGCGCGCCGCCCTCGGCGTATTCGGCCAGCACCTCGAGCCGCACCCGGCCGAGCTGCCGCAGTCCGGCGGTCAGCGCGCCGGGCCGGAACAGCCAATGGCGCTGGGCGCGGGAGAGCAGGGGAGGCGGACCGGCCAGCCAGCCGGGGGCAAGAGGGGCGTATCGCGCTGCGTCGGTAATCATGGCTGCGTATTATGCCAAGAGGCGGCGGGCGGCCCGCGCATACAATACCGCCCATGGAAAAAGTACGTATCTCCAAGCTCATGTCCGAGCGGGGGCTGTGTTCGCGCCGCGAAGCCGACGACTACATCGAGCGCGGCTGGGTCCGCGTGGACGGGGAAGTGGTTTCCGAGCTGGGCGCGCGCGCCTATCCCCACCAGGAAATCACGCTGGAGCGGGCCGCCCGGGCGCGGCAGACCGCCCGCGTGACCATACTCATCAACAAGCCGGTGGGCTATGTGTCCGGCCAGGCCGAAAAGGGCTACACCCCGGCGGTGGCGCTCATCGACGCGCGCTCCCGCTACGCGGGCGACCGTTCGCCGCTGCGCTTCGAGCGCCGCCATCTCGAGGGCCTGGCGGTGGCCGGCCGCCTCGACATCGATTCGCAGGGCCTGCTGGTGCTGACGCAGGACGGCCGGGTGGCCCGGCAGCTGATCGGCGAGGACTCCACGGTCGAGAAGGAATACCTGGTGCGCGTGCAAGGCAGCCTGGCCGAGAACGGCCTGGCCCTGCTCAATCATGGCTTGTCGCTGGACGGCAAGCCCCTGCGCCCGGCCCAGGTGCGCTGGCAGAACGGCGACCAGCTCCGCTTCGTGCTGCGCGAAGGCAAGAAGCGGCAGATCCGCCGCATGTGCGAACTGGTGGGGCTGAAGGTAGTGGGCCTGAAGCGCGTGCGCATCGGCCGCGTGGCCCTGGGCGACCTGCCGCTGGGGCAATGGCGCTATCTGCGCCAGGACGAGCGCTTCTGACCTCGTTGCAGATTTTTCAGTTGGTTTCGATTACCGTCCCATTAATCTTTATTTCATGAAAGCGGGAGTATTCTTGCCCTGGCCGTCCGCGCCGAGCCGCTGCATGAGGAACTCGATGAAGATCCGGGTTTTTGCCGGCAGAAGCCGCGTTTCGGTCACCGCATAGACAGGAAACGGCCCCAGTTGCCAATCGGGCAGCACCCGCTGCAACTGGCCGGATTTCTGTTCGGCGGACTGCCCTCCCACCAGCACCACGATGCCCGCGCCCAGCATGGCGAGCCGCCTCGCCATGGCGACGCCGTTGACCGAAAAGCGCTTGCCCGGCGTGAATTCGATGTGCTGGTCCCCGTTGTTGAGCGGCCATCGTGTGACCTGTCCCGCGCCTTTCGCGCGGAACTCGATGCATTCGTGCCGGGTCAGGTCATGGGGATGGCGCGGTTCGCCGTGCTTTTCCAGGTAGTCGCGCGACGCATACAGGTAGGCGGGCAGCATGCCCAGCGGCCGCGCGATGTGGTTCGAATCGGGAAGTTCGCCGATTTCGATGGAAATGTCGCAGGTCTGGAATACGCGCTGCGCGTGGTCCGGATTGGCCAGGTCCAGATAGAAAGTGACGTCCGGATAAAGCCGGGAGAAATCCATGAACGATTCCGCCAGGAAATCCGTGCCGAAATCGGCGGGCATATTGACCCGCAGCGGTCCGGCCGGCCTGTCGACCAGTTTCTGCAGCTCTTCGTGCGCGATCTGCGCCTCGGCCACGATGCGTTGGCACCGCTCGAAATACAGGCGGCCGGCGTCGGTCAGCTCGACCTTGCGCGTGGTGCGGCTCAGCAGGCGCAGGCCCACCGAGCGTTCCAGCTCGGCCACCTGCCTCGACAGGGTCGACTTGGGCACGCCCAGGGCGGCCGCGGCGCGGCTGAAGCTGTGCGTCTTGGCGACCTCGACGAAGAGTTCCATTCCTTGCAGGCGTTTCATGGGGGCATTTTGTCATGGAGGCGGAGCTTAAATTGTCCCATAACTGGAACGATGTTTTCGCAAAGTGCCTCTTTGTTTCTCGTGCGGGATAACGCAAAATGCAACTTTTGCAACGCAGCATCATCTCCCGTTCCCCCGTGTACGACATTTTTCCTTCCGGCGCCGCGGCCGCCCGCCGCCCCGGCGGAATCCTGTTTACCGTCGGCCGGCCCCGCGGTCCCGCGGCGCCGCGGCCCGACTTTGCAGTAAAGGGGTAACTCTCTTGGAAATCGGAATGCAATCTATCAACAAGCACAGCGCCCTGTGGCGCAGCGCGGCCGTAGCGACGCTGACCGCAACGGCCCTGACCCTGGCCGCTTGCGGCAAGAAACAGGAGGCGGCCCAGGCGGGCAAGCCCCAGGTTACCGTCGTTACCCTGGCTACCCAGCCGGTTTCCCTCAGCACGGAACTGCCGGGCCGCACCTCGGCCTACCGCGTGGCCGAGGTGCGGCCGCAGGTCAACGGCATCATCCAGAAGCGCCTCTTCACCGAGGGCGGCGAGGTCAAGACGGGCCAGCAGCTCTACCAGATCGATCCCGCGCTCTATCAGGCCAGCTTCGACAGCCAGAAGGCCGCGCTGGCCCGCGCGCAGGCGCAGCAGAAAACCGCGGCGCTGCTCGTCGAGCGCTACAAGCCGCTGGTCGCCACGCGCGCGGTCAGCCAGCAGACTTACGACAACGCGGTGGCGGCGCGCGACCAGGCGATGGCCGATGTGCTGTCGGCCAAGGCCGCGCTGGAGACCGCGCGCATCAACCTGGTCTACACCAAGGTGCTGTCGCCCATCGAAGGCATCATCGGGCGTTCCACGGTCACCGAAGGCGCGCTCGTCACCGCCAACCAGAGCGCGGCCCTGGCCACGGTGCAGCAGATCGATCCCATCTACGTGGACGTGACCCAGTCCAGCGTGGAACTGCTGCGCCTGCAGAAGGCGCTGGCCAGCGGGCAGCTCAAGCGCGCCGAGGGCGAGCAGGCGGCCCAGGTGGCGCTGACACTGGAAGACGGCTCGCAGTACCCGGTGCCGGGCAAGCTGCAGTTCTCCGAAGTGACGGTGGACCCGAGCACCGGCTCGGTGCTGCTGCGCGCGGTGTTCCCCAACCCCGAGCACCGGCTGCTGCCCGGCATGTTCGTGCGCGCCCGGCTGGCCGATGGCGTGGACGCCGACAGCCTGCTGGTGCCCCAGCGCGGCGTCACGCGCAACCAGCGCGGCCTGCCCACGGCGCTGGTGGTCAACGCCGACAACAAAGTGGAGCTGCGCGAACTCAAGACCGACCGCGCCATCGGCGACAAATGGCTGGTCACGTCGGCCTGAAGGCCGGCGACAGGGTCATCGTCGAAGGTCTGCAGATGGTGCGGCCCGGCATTGAAGTCGTGGCCAACGAAGCGCAGGCCGCGGCGCCCACGTCCGCGCAATCGCAGGCCGGCGCAGCCGCCGCGAAGCAGCAGTAGTCAGGGAGCCTTGCATGGCAAAGTTTTTTATCGACAGGCCGGTGTTCGCCTGGGTGATCGCGATCGTGCTCATGATGGCCGGCGCGCTTTCCATCCTGCAGTTGCCGGTGTCGCAGTACCCCAACATCGCGCCGCCGGCCATCGGCATCTCGGTGACCTATCCGGGCGCCTCGGCGCAGACCGTGCAGGACACCGTGGTGCAGGTGATCGAGCAGCAGATGAACGGCCTTGACGGGCTGGAATACATCTCCTCGGAAAGCAATTCCGACGGCAGCATGAGCATCACGCTGACGTTCCGCCAGGGCACCAACCCCGACACCGCCCAGGTGCAGGTCCAGAACAAGCTGTCGCTGGCCCAGCCGCTGCTGCCGCAGGAAGTGCAGCAGCAGGGTATCCGCGTCACCAAGGCCACGAAGAACTTCCTCATCGTGGCGGGCTTCGTCTCCACCGACGGCTCCATGACCAAGGAAGACCTGGCCGACTACGTGGCCTCCTACGTCCAGGATCCGATCAGCCGTACGCAGGGCGTGGGCGACTTCCAGCTCTTCGGCTCGCAGTACGCCATGCGCATCTGGCTGGATCCCGACAAGCTGGTCAACTACAACCTGACCACTGTCGACGTGGTCAACGCCATCAAGGAACAGAACGTCCAGGTTTCGTCCGGCCAGCTCGGCGGGCTGCCCGCCGTGCGCGGCCAGCAGCTCAACGCCACCATCATCGGCCCCTCGCGCCTGCAGACGCCCGAGGACTTTGGCCGCATCCTGCTGAAGGTCAACGCCGACGGCTCGCGGGTGCTGCTGGCCGACGTGGCCCGCATCGAGCTGGGCGGCCAGACCTACGCCATCGACAGCTTCTACAACGGCAAGCCGGCTTCGGGCCTGGCGATCAAGCTGGCGCCCGGGGCCAATGCGCTGGACACCGCGCAGAACGTGCGCGACACCATCAACAGCCTGAAGCCGTACTTCCCGCCGGGCATGGACGTGGTCTACCCATACGACACCACGCCCTTCGTGAGCCTGTCCATCGAGGAAGTGTTCAAGACGCTGGTCGAGGCCATCGTCCTGGTCTTCCTGGTGATGTACCTCTTCCTGCAGAACTTCCGCGCCACGCTGATTCCGACGCTGGCCGTGCCGGTGGTGCTGCTCGGCGCCTTCGGCGTGCTGGCGGCCTTCGGCTACTCCATCAACACGCTCACCATGTTCGGCATGGTGCTGGCTATCGGCCTGCTGGTGGACGACGCCATCGTGGTGGTGGAGAACGTGGAGCGCGTGATGGCCGAGGAGGGGCTCACGCCCAAGCAGGCCACGCGCAAGTCCATGACGCAGATCACCGGCGCGCTGATCGGCATCGCCATGGTGCTGGCCGCCGTGTTCGTGCCCATGGCCTTTTTCGGCGGGTCGACCGGGGTGATCTACCGCCAGTTCTCCATCACCATCGTCTCGTCCATGGTGCTGTCCGTGCTGGTGGCCATCGTCTTCACGCCGGCGCTGTGCGCCACGCTGCTCAAGCCTATTCCCAAGGGCCATCACGGCACCAAGCGCGGCTTCTTCGGCTGGTTCAACCGCAAGTTCGAGGCCAGCAGCCACGGCTACGCCAACTCCGTGGCGCGCGGCCTGCACCGCACCAAGCGCCTCATGCTCATCTACGTGGTCATCGTGATCGCCATGGGCTGGATGTTCATGCGCATTCCCACGGCCTTCCTGCCCGACGAAGACCAGGGCATCCTGTTCGCGCAGATCCAGACGCCGCCGGGCGCCACGGCGGAGCGCACCAAGCAGGTGATCGACACCGCCACCAAGTACCTGCTCGAAAACGAGAAGGACGCGGTCGCGTCGGTGTTCGCGGTCAACGGCTTCAACTTCGGCGGCCGCGGCCAGAACGCCTCGCTGCTGTTCGTCAAGCTGCGCGACTGGGAAGAGCGCACCGATTCGTCGCTGAAGGCGGCCGCGGTCGCCGCCCGCGCCAACGCCCATTTCCGGCAGACCATCCGCGACGGCATGCTGTTCGTGGTGCCGCCGCCCTCGGTCATGGAGCTGGGCAATGCCAGCGGCTTCGACTTCCAGCTCATGGACCGCGCCGGCGTGGGCCACGAGAAGCTGCTGGCCGCCCGCAACCAGCTGCTGGCCGAGGCGGCGCAGAGCCCGATGCTGGTGGGCGTGCGTCCCAACGGCATCGAAGACGCGCCGCAGTACGAGCTGAACATCGACCGCGAGAAGGCGCGCGCCCTGGGCGTGGCCGTCTCGGACATCGACGCCACGCTGGCCACGGCCTGGGGCTCGTCGTACGTCAACGACTTCATCGACCGCGGCCGCGTCAAGAAGGTGTTCGTGCAGGGCGAGCCGTCCGCGCGCATGCTGCCCGAAGACCTGAACAAGTGGTACGTGCGCAACCAGGAAGGCGGCATGGTGCCGTTCTCGGCCTTCGCCACCGCTAAATGGACCTTCGGTCCGCAGAAGCTCAACCGCTACAACGGCGTGCCGTCGTACAACATCCAGGGCCAGGCGGCGCCCGGCTACAGCTCGGGCGCGGCCATGCAGGAAATGGAGCGCCTGGCGGCCAAGCTGCCGACCGGCGTGGGCTACGAATGGACCGGCCTGTCGTTCGAAGAGCGGCTCTCGGGCGCCCAGGCCCCCGCGCTCTATGCCATCTCGCTGATCGTGGTGTTTCTGTGCCTGGCCGCGCTGTACGAGAGCTGGACCATCCCGTCCGCCGTCATGCTGGTGGTGCCGCTGGGCATCATCGGGGCGCTGGGCGCGACTTTGCTGCGCGGCCTGTCCAACGACGTGTACTTCCAGGTGGGCCTGCTCACGACCATCGGCCTGGCGGCCAAGAACGCCATCCTGATCGTGGAGTTCGCCAAGGAGCACTACGAGCAGGGCGCCAGCCTGACGGAAGCCGCCATCCATGCGGCGCGCCAGCGTCTGCGTCCCATCCTGATGACGTCCATGGCGTTCATTCTGGGCGTGGTGCCGCTGGCCATTTCCTCCGGCGCGGGCTCGGGCAGCCAGAACGCCATCGGCACCGGCGTGATCGGCGGCATGCTGACCGCGACCTTCCTGGCCATCTTCTTCGTGCCCGCCTTCTTCGTCGTGATGCTGCGCGTCTTCAAGGTGCAGCGCCAGAGCGAGCGCGGCGACAAGCACGCGCCCGCCGCCGAGGGTCCGCTGGGCGAGGAAGGACAACCGAAATGAATTACCCGATGAGAACTTTGTTGTCTGTATCCCTGGCGGCGGCCCTGGCGGGCTGCTCGCTGGCTCCGACCTACGAGCGGCCGCAGGCGCCGGTGGACGCGGCCTATCCCTCCGGCCCCGCCTATGCGCAGGCCGAAGGGCAGGGCGCGCCCGGCGTGAATGCCGCCGACATCGGCTGGCGCGACTTCTTCGCCGACCCGCTGCTGCAGCGGCTCATCGAGATATCGCTGGCCAACAACCGCGACCTGCGCGTGGCCGCGCTCAACGTGGAGGCCGCGCGCGCGCAGTACCGCATCCAGCGTGCCGACCTCATGCCCAGCGTGGGCGTGGCGGCGCAGGAATCGGCCCAGCGCACGCCGGCCGACCTGTCCTACGGCGGCCAGGCCACCACCAGCCACAGCTACCAGGTGGGCGGGGCGCTGGCGTCCTGGGAGATCGACCTCTTCGGCCGCATCCGCAGCCTGAGCGACAAGGCGCTGGAAACCTACCTCGCGCTGGACGAGACGCGCACCGCCACGCAGCTCAGCCTGATCGCGGAAGTGGCCAACGCCTACCTCACCCTGCGCGCCGACCAGGAACTGCTGCAGCTCACGCGCGAAACGCTCAAGAGCCAGCAGGATTCATACGCGCTCACCAAGCAGAGCTACGACCAGGGCCTGTCCACGGCGCTGGATCTCAGCCAGGCCGAGGTGTCGCTGCGCACGGCCGAGCGCAACCTGTCGCTCTACACCCGCCAGGCCGCGCAGGACCGCAATGCGCTGGTGCTGCTCGCGGGCCAGCCGCTGCCGCCCGACGTGGCGGACGGGCTCGACCGCGCCGCCCGGCTCGACGACGGCATGCTCGCCGCGAACCTGCCCGCCGGCCTGCCGTCGGACCTGCTGGCGCGCCGGCCCGACATCCGCGCCGCCGAGCACCAGCTCAAGGCGGCCAACGCCAACATCGGCGCGGCGCGCGCGGCGTTCTTCCCCACCATCAGCCTCACCGGTTCGGCCGGCACCGCCAGCGCCAGCCTGGGCGGCCTGTTCGACGCGGGCTCGGGCGCCTGGAGCTTCACGCCCCAGATCACCATGCCCATCTTCGCCGGCGGCTCGCTGCTGGCGGGCCTGGACCTGGCCAAGGTGCAGAAGAACATCCAGGTCGCGCAGTACGAGAAAGCCATCCAGACGGGCTTTCGCGAAGTGGCCGACGCGCTGGCCGGCCGCGGCACCCTGAACCGCCAGATCTTCGCCGAGGAACAGCTCGTGGCCGCCAACCAGCGCTCCTACGATCTTTCCGAGCAGCGTTTCCGGCAGGGCATCGACGACTACCTCAGCGTGCTCGATTCCCAGCGCGCGCTCTACAGCTCGCAGCAGGTGCTGGTGAACACCCGCCTGTCGCGGCTCTCCAACCTCGTCACGCTCTACAAAGTGCTGGGCGGCGGCTGGAGCGAGCGCACCGTCAGGTCCGCGCAGGCCGAAGGCGGCTGACGGGGCAGGGCGGGACGCTCTGCGCGCCCGCCCCGCTCCCGAAGAGGCAAGAAAAAAGCCGATCGCGCGATCGGCTTTTTTCTTGCGCTGACGCGTCAGGCGCGTTTCTTGGCAATCAGCCCAACGACGAAAAGCACGATGATGGCGCCCACGACCGAGCCGATCCAGCCTGCCGGTTCGCCTGGCGCGTACCAGCCCAATTGCTGGCCCAGGAAGCCGGCGACCACCGAGCCGATGATGCCCAGGATGGTGGTCATGATGATGCCCATGTTCTGGTCTCCGGGCATGATGGCGCGGGCGATCAGCCCGACCACGAACCCGACGATGATCATGATGATAATGCTCATGCGCTTGCTCCTTGTCCAAAGGAAAGTTGGGCTTGCGCAGTGATGATACCCATGCCCGGCGCGGGGCGGGTGTAACAACACGTATGCGGAACGCCGGGCCGCTCAGGAAGCGGCGTCGACGAGCCGGGAAAGGTCGTGCACGAGGGCGTCGGTGCTGTCGGTGTCCGAAGCCAGCAGGCGGGCCTTGCCGCGGTTGTCGAAAATATAGACGCCGCGGCTGTGGGTCACTTCGTACGAGTCGGGGGCGTCGCCGGGCCGGGGTTTTTCGATCTGGTAGGCGACGCGGTAGCGGCGCGCCAGGTCGGCGATTTCCTTCTCGTTGCCGGTCAGCCCGATGGCGTTGGCCGAGAAGGCGTCCACATAGGCTTGCAGCACGTCGGGCGTGTCGCGGTGCGGATCGACGCTGACGAATACGATGCGCACGTCGGCGGCCTTGTCGCCGAGCTTCTGCAGCACGGCGCTCAGTTGCGCCATGGTGGTGGGGCAGATGTCGGGGCAGCTCGCGTAGCCGAAGAACAGCAGCACGGTCTTGCCCTTGAAGTCGTCGGCGCTCACGCGCTTGCCGCCGGCGCCGGAAAGCGAGAACTTCAGATCGGGCAGGTGGCCCTTGACGTCGTGCAGGGCCCACGGTTCCGCGGCCGGGCCGCAGGCCGCAACCAGGACACAGAGGGCGAGAAGCAGGCCGCGCCATGCGCGGAGGGCAAGCGGGATTCGCATGAGTCGGACAGTCAGCCAGGGTCGATCCCGGATTCTACCCGTGCGGGCGCCCGGCGGCTTTGTCCTGGCGCAATCCCGCCGGGGCGGGCCGATCGGGAAAACGAATTAAGAAAACTCTCTAAATTGTGAGCAGTTGGGAGAATCCCCCGTATTATCGCGGCGATGAAATAAAGTCGGGGTTTCGTCAGCCATGATAAGCATTCCCAACGCCGCCGGCGCCAGCAACAGTAACATGCAGTCAACCCAGGTCCCAATCACGTTCCCCTACCAGCCGGTCGTGCTGGACATCCTCAGACAACGCGGCGCCGCCGAGGTGCTGGACGCCCCATGCGGCGACGGCTGGCTGGGCAGCGCGCTCAGGCGCCATCCCGATCTCGCCATCCAGCTCGACGGCCTGGGCCTCTGGGAATTCCCCGGGCCGGACGGCGGCTACCGCCATGTGGCCGAACACGATCTCGACACCCCGCTGCGGGGCGAGCGCGCCTATGACGCGGTGGTCTGCTGCGAAGCCATCCATCTCCTGACGAACCCCGGCGTGCTCGCGCAGAGCTTTTACCGGGCGCTGCGGCCCGGCGGCACGCTCATCGTCACCACGCCCAACACCTGGTATTTCCGCTCGCGGCTGCAGTTCCTGCTGCGCGGGTTCCATTCGGGCTTCCGGCCCATGGTGGGGCGCCAGCGCGGCCGCGACTACATCACGTACTTTCCCTGGAATTTCCCGCAGTTGCACCTGTTGCTGCATCACTATGGCTTCCAGGACATCACCCTGCACGAGGTAGACGAGGTCAAGCCCAAGCGGGCCATCGAGCACCTGCTGGCGGTGCCTTCGCAGCTGTACTACCGGCGCCGCATCCGCCGCGCCGAAAACGAGGAATGCCGCAGTTTCTGGCGCCAGGCGGCTTCGCGCCAGTCGGTGCACGGCCGCTGGCTGGTGGTTTCGGCGCGCAGGCCCGCTGCGGATTGAAGCGGCCGTTCCATGGCAACGGGGCCCGCGCGGCGGGCCCCGGTTCCTGCGTCAGGCGGCCATGCCGCTGTGCCGCAGCAGCGCGTCGATGCGGGGCGCGCGGCCCCGGAAGGCGGCAAAGGACTCGGCCGCCGGGCGCGAGCCGCCCACGGCCAGCACTTCGCGGCGAAAGCGCGCGCCGGTTTCGGGGTCCAGCGTGCCGAGGACATTGCCGGGCTGGCGCGCCGCCGCTTCCTCGAAAGCCTCGTAGGCGTCGGCAGACAGCACTTCGGCCCATTTGTAGCTGTAGTAGCCCGCGCCGTAGCCGCCCGCGAACAGATGCGAGAAAGCATGGGGCAGGCGGTGCCACGAAGGCGGGAAGAGCACGGCCACCTCGGCGCGCACCTCCTGCAGCAGGGCCAGCACGTCGGCGATGGAAATGCCCTGCGGGCGGTCATGCATGAGCATGTCGAAGAGCGCGAACTCGATCTGGCGCACCGTCTGCATGCCGCTCTGGAAGTTGCGCGCGGCCACCAGCCGGTCGTAGAGTTCGCGGGGCAGGGGCTTGCCCGTGTCCACGTGGGCCGACAGCTTCTGCACCACGGCCCACTCCCAGCAGAAGTTTTCCATGAATTGCGAGGGCAGCTCGATGGCGTCCCATTCGACGCTGGCGAAGGCCGCCGCGCCGGGCTCGTCCACTTCGGAGAGCAGGGCGTGCAGGGCGTGCCCGGTTTCGTGGAACAGGGTGATGACGTCGTCGTGCGTGAGCATGGCCGCCTTGCCGCCCGCCGGCCGCGAGAAATTGCAGGTCAGGTAGGCGACCGGCGTCTGCAGGCGTCCGCCCGCCACGCGGCGGGTGCGCTCGCTGTCCACCCAGGCGCCGCTTTGCTTGCCGGCGCGGGCGTACAGGTCCAGGTACAGGTGCCCGATGAGTTCGCCCGAGGGGCTTTCCACGCGCACACCGCGCACGTCGGCGTGCCAGGACGAAACCGGGGTTTCGCGCAGCCGCACGCCGAACAGCGTCTCGATCACCTCGAACAGGCCGGACAGCACCTTGGGCTCGGTGAAATACTGCTTAACCTCGTCTTCGGAATAGGCATAGCGCGCCTCGCGCAGGCGCTCGGAGGCGTAGGGCACGTCCCAGGGCTGCAGGTCGGACAGCCCCAGCTCGGCGGCCGCGTAGGCTTTGAGCCCGGCCAGGTCGCGTTCGGCATAGGGCTTGGCGCGCGCCGCCAGGTCGCGCAGGAAGGCGGTGACCTCGGCCGCGTCGCGCGCCATGCGGGTCTGCAGCCGCAAGGCCGCGAAGGTGCCCAGGCCCAGCAGCCGCGACTCCTCGGCGCGCAGCGCCAGCAGCTCTTCGATGAGCGGCGAATTGTCGTAGCGGGCGTCGCCCTGCTCGGAGGCCACGGTGCCGTAGCCGCGGTAGAGCGCCTCGCGCAGCGCGCGGTCGCGGGCGTACTGCATCACGGGCAGATAGCAGGGCATCTTGAGCGTGAGTTTCCAGCCGGCCTTGCCTTCCTGTTCGGCGTCGGCGCGCGCGGCCTGCAGCACGTCGCCGGAATGCCGGCCAGGCGCGATTCGTCTTCGACGTGGAGCGACCAGGCGTCGATGGCGTCCAGCACGTTTTCCGAGAACTTCTGCGAGGACTGGGCCTCGCGGTCGGAAATCTCGGCGTAGCGCTCGCGGTCCGCGCCTTGCAGTTCGACGCCGCTCAGGCGGAAGTCGCGCAGGGCCAGTTCGACGATGCGGCGGCGCACGGGGCTCCACGAGGCGAAATCGGCGGACGCGGCCAGGCGCTGGTACTGCCGGTAGAGTCCTTCGTGCAGGCCCACCCAGGTGGAGAATTCGGTAACCCGCGGCAGCGCGGCGTTATAGGCCTCGCGCAGCTCGGGCGTGTTGACCACGGCGTTCAGGTGTCCGGCCACCGACCAGGCGCGCCACAAGCGTTCGGAAGCGGTGTCCAGCGGCTCGATCACGGCCTCCCAGGTGGGGGGCAGGGCGGGATCGGCGGCGCGGTCCACCGCCAGGCGCGCGCCGGCCAGCAGCTCCTCGACGGCGGGCACGATGTGCGCGGGCTTGACGGCCGCGTAATCGACCAGGTCTGAAACGGGAGCGAGAAGGGGATTCTGGGTCATGGCCTGCACGCGTAAAGAAAACGGGAATAGGTAAAGGGTGGGGGCTGAACGCGGGAAATCAAGCGCGGCCGGCGGGCGGACGCCAGAGAACGGGCTTTGCCGGAAAGGCCGCATCGGCAAGGGTTCACCGGAGGATCCCGCCGGCGGGGCGGGGCTCGCCGGCCGGGAAAGCGGCGCGCCTTCCCGGCATGGCGCGCGCGTCAGCCCGCGGCGCGCTCGGCCGCTTCGACGGTGTTGACCAGCAGCATGGCGATGGTCATGGGGCCCACGCCGCCGGGCACGGGCGTGATGGCGCCGGCGACTTCCTTCGCGGAGGCGAAATCCACGTCGCCGCACAGCTTGCCGTCGGGGCCGCGGTTGATGCCCACGTCGATGACGACGGCCCCAGGCTTGATCATGGAGCCGTCGATCATGCCGGGCTTGCCCGTGGCCACCACCAGCACGTCGGCGCGGCGGGTCTGGGCGCCCAGGTCGCGCGTCTTGGAATTGCAGATGGTGATGGTGGCGCCGGCCGCCAGCAGCAGCATGGCCATGGGCTTGCCGACGATGTTGCTCGCGCCCACGATGACCGCCTCGGCGCCGCGCAGCGGCACGCCTTCGGATTCCAGCATTTTCATGACGCCGTAGGGCGTGCAGGGCCGGAACAGCGGCTGGCCGGTCATGAGCAGGCCGGCGTTGCTGATATGGAAGCCGTCCACGTCTTTCTCGGGCGCGATCGCCTCGATGACGCGGTGGGCGTCCATGTGCTTGGGCAGGGGAAGCTGCACCAGGATGCCGTGGATGGACGGGTCCTGGTTCAGCGCGTCGATGCGGGCCAGCAGCTCGGCCTCGGTCATGTCGGCCGGGTACTGCTCCTTGACGGAATGCAGGCCGGCTTTTTCGCAGGCGGCGACCTTGTTGCGCACGTACACCTGGGAGGCCGGGTCTTCGCCCACCAGCACCACGGCCAGGCCGGGACGCACGCCCCGGGCCGACAGGGCCGCCACGCGCCGGGCGACTTCCTCGCGGATGCGTTGCGACAGGGCGGCGCCGTCGATGATTCTTGCGGTCATGCGCGGGCCTCCGCGCGCCCGGCGCGCAGGCCAGGGGTCAGGGGCTCGCGGCTTGCGGAACCGCCTTGGTTCGGCCGGATGGCGGTCATGCGTGCGCCTCCGGCTTTGCCAGGGCGACTTTCATCAGGTCTGCTACGGTGGTCACTTCGAGTTTTTCCATGATGTTGGCGCGATGCGCCTCGACGGTCTTGATGCTGATGCCCAGGTCGTCGGCGATCTGCTTGTTGAGGCGGCCGGCGACGATGCGCTCCAGCACCTGCTGCTCGCGCGCGGTCAGGCGCGCCAGCATGGCTTCGTGATCCTTCTGCGCCTGGTGCTTGCTCACGCGCTCGGTGGCCTGCTCCAGCATGCGGGCCACGATCTCGCGCAGGTCGGATTCGTTGAACGGCTTTTCCAGGAAGTCCACCGCGCCTTTCTTCATGGTCGACACCGCCATGGGCACGTCGCCGTGGCCGGTGATGAAGACGATGGGCAGGGGCGCGTTGCGGGCGATGATCTGCTCCTGCAGCTCCAGGCCGCTCATGCCGGGCATGCGCACGTCGGCGATGAGCACGCCCACCTGGGCGGGGTCGTAATCTTCGAGGAAGGTCTCGCCGCTGGCGTAGGCGCGCACGCGGTAGCCATTGGCTTCCAGCAGCCAGCGCAGCGAATCGCGTACCGCTTCGTCGTCATCGACGATGAAAACCGTGCTCGACAGGGGGGGCGTGTTCATGCATGCAACTCCTCGGACTGATCGTTCTGGGCCTGCGCCTGGGAGGTTGCGCAGGGCAGGGTGAAGCGGAAGATGGTGCCGCCGGCGGGGTTGGGATCTGCCCACAGGCGGCCGTGATGCGATTCGATAATGGTACGGCAGATATTCAATCCCATGCCCAGGCCCTGGGACTTGGTGCTGAAGAACGGTTCGAACAGGCGCTCGGGCTCGGCCAGGCCGTGGCCGCGGTCCACCACCGCCACTTCGATATGCTGCTCGTGCGGAATGACCGCCACCTTGAGTTCGTCGGACTCGCTCTTTTCCATGGCCTCCAGGCCATTCTTGAGCAGGTTGAGCAGCACCTGTTCGATGAGAATCGGGTCGGCCAGCACGTCGGGCGCGTTCGAGGGCACGAAGCTCTCGATGCGGATGCGGCGCTTGCGCGCGTCGATTTCCGCGAAGCCGATGGCGTTTTCCACGATGCGGCCGATGGCCACGCGCTGGCGGCGCGGCTCGCTGCGCTTCACGAATTCGCGGATGCGGCTGATGATCTTGCCGGCCCGCTCGGCTTGCGAGGCGGCCTTTTCCAGCGCCGGCAGCAGCATGTTGGGGCTGGTGTGGCCGGCTTTCACCAGGGCCACGGCGCCCATGCTGTAGTTGGCGATGGCGGTCAGCGGCTGGTTCAGCTCGTGCGCCAGCGACGAGGCCATCTCGCCCATGGTGGTCAGGCGGCTGGTGAGCTGGATCTTTTCCTGCTGTATGCGGGAGGCTTCCTCGTGATTGCGCCGCTCGGTGATGTCGCGGGCCACCTGCATGCGCACGCGCCGGCCGTCGGTCCAGGCCAGCATGCGGTGGTGCACCTCGAACCAGCGCTGCACGGAGGGCGCGAACACTTCCACCGATTCGTCCGTGAAACGGCCCCGGCGGCCGGCCAGCAGCTCGTCGTGGCCGCCCGTCTGGGCGCCGAACACGCGCCGGTACGTGCGGTTGGCGAACAGCAGCTCCAGGCCGTCGTGCGTGTCGGCGGTGACGGAAATCGCGTCGTCCAGGCCCTCCAGCACGGTCATGAAACGCTCGTGCGCGGCGGTCAGCGCCTCGCGGATGCGCTTGGGTTCGGTAATGTCGGTCATGGAGGTCATCCAGCCGATCTGGTTGCCGTTGGGGTCCAGCAGCGGCGACACGTACATGCGCGCCGTGAAGCGCGAGCCGTCGCGGCGCTGCGCCTCCACTTCCAGCCCGCTGCTGGGCGTCTTGCCCGACATGAGCACATCCAGCGTGTGCTGGTGCTGCTCGTGGCGGCCGGGCACCCAGTAGGGGAAGGGCGGGCTGCGGCCGATGAGGTCGGCCTCGTTCCAGCCGATCATGCGGCAGAACGCCGGATTCACGTAGGCGATGCGGCCTTCCATGTCGAGCACGCGCATGCCGGTGGACATGGAGTTCTCCATGGCGCGGCGGAAACCCGTCTCGGCGATGAGCGCGGCCTCGGCGGCCGAGCGGAAGCGCGTGTAGCGCCACAGCATCAGCAGGCTGATGACAATCACGCACGACAGCGCCAGCACCACCCAGATGAGGCGCTGCTGGCGCATTTCCTGGTCGATGGTCACAAACATGACGCTGTCGTCATGGATGCGCTGCAACCAGAAAAACACCCCCATCACGCAGATGTACAGGACGAGCACCAGGGCGGGCGTCAGCCAGTACACCCCACGCCGGCGCGTGCGGGCGTGATCGTGAAACGGAGTGGGTATATTCGACTTTGGCGCGCTGGACATGGAATTAGGCTGGGAATGAGTCCGCATTTTAATTCGTGTCGGGACGTAATTCCCGGAGACCGGGCCTCTCTTTTGCCATAGTCCGCAAAGTATGACGAAATCGCGGTCGCAGGTGTTCAGCTTTTCGTCAATTTTTCACATTATAAAATGCCGTACCGCAACATGAAATTTTCCTTGCGGGCGATCCGTCTTCTTTCTTAGAATGCCCGCTGATAGGGAACCGACCCTGCAGCGGTCTTTCTCGATACAGCCCGACCCATCCTGCCGTGGCGGCCCGGAAGATCCCGGCCGGCGCGCCTGGTCCGCGAGTACATCGACATATACATCGAATAAGCGGGCGTGGTCATGAACGAACCCCAACAGGAGACACACGATGTCCTCTTACGCCCAGGCCGGCGCCGTGCAGGCCGCCAACGACGAAGACACCCAAGAAACCCAGGAATGGCTTGAAGCCCTGGCGGCAGTCCTCGACCGCGAAGGGCCGGAGCGCGCGCACTACCTGCTGGAGCGCCTGATCGACGAAGCCCGCCGTTCGGGCGCGCACATCCCGTTCTCGCCCAATACCGCCTACGTCAACACGATTCCTCCCGGCCTGGAGCCCGCCCACCCCGGCAACCTCGAACTCGAGGCGCGCATCCGCTCGTACGTGCGCTGGAACGCCATGGCCATGGTGGTCAAGGCCAACAAGCACAACCCGCCCGACGGCGCGACCTGGGCGGCCACATCGCCTCGTTCGCCTCGCTGGCCACCATGATCGGCTGCGGCCAGAACCACTTCTGGCACGCCGAGACGGAAGACCATGGCGGCGACCTGGTCTATTTCCAGGGCCACACCTCGCCCGGCATGTACGGCCGCGCCTATCTCGAAGGCCGCCTCACCGAAGACCAGCTCAACCACTTCCGCCAGGAAGTCGATGGCAAGGGCCTGTCGTCGTACCCGCACCCCAAGCTGATGCCGGACTTCTGGCAGTTTCCCACGGTGTCCATGGGCCTGGGCCCGCTGATGGCCATCTACCAGGCGCGCTTCCTCAAGTACCTGCACGCCCGCGGCATCGCCGACACCAGCAAGCGCAAAGTCTGGGTGTTCTGCGGCGACGGCGAAATGGACGAACCCGAGTCGCTGGGCGCCATCGCCCTGGCGGCCCGCGAAAAGCTCGACAACCTCATCTTCGTCATCAACTGCAACCTGCAGCGCCTGGACGGCCCGGTGCGCGGCAACGGCAAGATCATCCAGGAACTCGAGGGCGACTTCCGCGGCTCGGGCTGGAACGTCATCAAGCTGATCTGGGGCGGCTACTGGGATCCGCTGCTGGCGCACGACAAGGAAGGCATTCTGCGCCGCATCATGGAAGAAACCGTGGACGGCGAATACCAGGCCTACAAGGCCAACGACGGCAAGTTCGTGCGCGAGCACTTCTTCGGCAAGCATCCCAAGCTGCTGGAGGCCGTCTCGCGCATGAGCGACGAAGACATCTGGCGCCTGAACCGCGGCGGCCACGATCCGCACAAGGTCTACGCCGCCTTCGACGCCGCCGTCAAGCACCAGGGCCAGCCCACCGTCATCCTGGCCAAGACCATCAAGGGCTATGGCATGGGCCACGTCGGCCAGGCCAAGAACCCCACTCACCAGCAGAAGAAGCTGGAGCTGGATTCCATCCGCGAGTTCCGCGACCGCTTCGCCATACCGATCCCGGACGACAAGCTGGCCGAGCTGCCGTACTTCAAGCCGGCGGAAGACTCGCCCGAGATGCAATACCTGCACGAGCGCCGCAAGGCCCTGGGCGGCTATCTGCCCAAGCGCCGCCAGAAGGCCGACGAGCAGCTCAAGGTGCCGGCGCTGGACGCCTTCAAGGCCGTGCTCGAACCCACCGCCGAGGGCCGCGAGATCTCCACCACCCAGGCTTTCGTGCGCGTGCTCAACCAGATCCTGCGCGACAAGCAGCTCGGTCCGCGCGTCGTGCCCATCCTGGCCGACGAATCGCGCACCTTCGGCATGGAAGGCCTGTTCCGCCAGATCGGCATCTACGCGCCGGAAGGCCAGAAATACGTGCCGGTCGACAAGGACCAGGTCATGTATTACCGGGAGGCGGCCGACGGCCAGCTCCTGCAGGAAGGCATCAACGAAGCGGGCGCCATGAGCTCGTGGATCGCGGCGGCCACGTCGTACTCCTCGAACAACCGCATCATGATCCCGTTCTACATCTACTACTCGATGTTCGGGTTCCAGCGCATCGGCGACCTGGCCTGGGCCGCCGGCGATATGCAGGCGCGCGGCTTCCTGCTGGGCGGCACGGCCGGACGCACCACGCTCAACGGCGAGGGCCTGCAGCACGAAGACGGCCACAGCCACATCCTGGCCTCGACCATCCCGAACTGCGTGTCCTACGACCCCACGTTCGCGCACGAACTGGCTGTCATCATCCAGCATGGCCTCAAGCGCATGGTGGAAGACCAGGAGAACGTGTACTACTACCTGACGGTGATGAATGAAAACTACCCGCAGCCCGGCCTGACCCCGGGCGACGAGGAAGGCATCATCCGCGGCATGTACAAGCTGAAATCGCACGGCAAGGGCAAGAACCGCGTGCAGCTCATGGGCTCGGGCACCATCCTGCGCGAAGTCCTGGCCGCCCAGGAACTGCTGGAGGCCGACTTCGGCGTGGCTTCCGACGTCTGGAGCGTGACCAGCTTCACCGAGCTGCGCCGCAACGGCCTGGACGCCGAGCGCCACAACATGCTGCATCCCGAAGACAAGACCCCGCAGGTCGCCTACGTGACCGAACAGCTCGCCAAGACGGAGGGCCCCATCATCGCCTCCACCGACTACATGAAGCTGTTTGCCGACCAGATCCGTCCGTTCATGCCCAAGGGCCGCGAATACAAGGTGCTGGGCACCGACGGGTTCGGCCGCTCGGATTTCCGCTACAAGCTGCGCGAGCACTTCGAAGTGGACCGCCATTTCGTGGTGCTGGCCGCGCTGCGCGCGCTCGCCGACGAAGGCAAGGTTCCCGCCTCCAAGGTGGCCGAAGCCATCAAGAAGTACGGCATCAATCCGAACAAAGCCAACCCGCAATACGCCTGAGGGTAAAGAGACATGAGCAACGTCGTGCAAATCAAGGTTCCCGACATCGGCGATTTCAAGGAAGTGGAAGTCATCGAGGTGCTGGTGTCGGCGGGCGACACGATCAAGGCCGAGCAGAGCCTGATCACCGTGGAATCGGACAAGGCGTCGATGGAGATTCCGGCCTCGCAGGGCGGGGTGGTGAAGTCGGTCAGCGTGAAGGTGGGCGACAAGGTATCGGAAGGCTCGGTGATCCTGGAAGTGGAAGCGGCCGAAGGCGGCGCCGCGGCGGCCGCGCCGCAAGCGCCCAGGGCCGAGGCCGCC
>NZ_LHSJ01000048.1:0-18988 GCF_001270295.1 Achromobacter sp. DMS1
GTGACGGCGGCCAGCTGCGCGCTGGCGTCCCTCACGCCGCCGTTGCGCAGCCAGGCGATGGCGGCGCGGGCGTTGTGCAGGGTTTCCGCCGTGGTAAAGGACTTGGACGAAATCACCACCAGGCAGCGCCGCGCGTCCAGCCCCGCCACCGCGTCGTGCAGCGAATGGCCGTCAATGTTGGACACGAAGCGGATCTGCCGGCGCTGGGCCGGCCCGCCGAAAGCCTGCACCGCGAGCCGGGGCCCCCAGTCGCTGCCGCCGATGCCGATGTGCAGCACGCTGGAATAGTCGCCCGCCTTGTCCAGCGCCCGCACATAGTCGAGCATGCGGGCGTACTCGCGCACGGACTCCGAGTCCTGGCCGTCGGGCGCTTCGCGCGTGCGGCCGGCGCGCAGCGCCGTGTGCCAGGCGGGCTTTCCCTCGGTCCAGTTGACCGGCCCGCCCTCGAACAGCGCATTGCGGGCCGCGGCCAGCCCGCGCGCCTCGAGCAGCGCCCGCCCGGCCTCCTCCAGCGCCGGCGACTGCCATTGCATGGTCAGGTCCACGCACAGGCCCGCCGCCTCTATCGTCTTCAGCGCGCCGGCGTCCAGGCGGGCCGCGTCCGCGGCCCGCGCGAACGCCTGCCATTGCGGGCTGTCCGCCAGGCTGGAGCCGGCTCCCGGCGCCGCTGTCCCATTATTGGCCTTACCCATCGCGTGATGCTCCTTAAAACGGTAAACGAACATGAGGCGCAACGCGGCGCAGCGCATTGCGGAAGTCCTCTTCGATACGGGCCAGCGCGGCCACGGTGTCTCCTTCGAAACGCAGCACCACCGAAGAAGTGGTGTTGGACGGCCGGGCCAGCCCGAAGCCGTCGGCATAGTCCACCCTCACCCCGTCCAGGTCGTTGATCGACACAGCGCCGGGGAACTCCCCCTGCGCGCGCAAGGCGTCGACCAGGGCGAACTGCTCGCCCTCGGCGGTTTCCAGCTTGATCTCCGGCGTGGCGCAGGATTGCGGCAGCTGCTCCAGCAGCGTGGAGGGGTGCGGCGCGGCCGAGACGATCTCCAGCAGGCGCGCGGCCGCGTACAGGCCGTCGTCGAAGCCGTACCAGCGCTCCTTGAAGAACATGTGCCCGCTCATCTCGCCGGCCAGCAGCGCGCCGGTTTCGCGCATGCGCGCCTTGACCAGCGAATGGCCCGTGCGGCACATGGTGGCGCGCCCGCCCGCCTCTTCCACCGCGCGCGCCACGTGCCGGCTGCACTTCACGTCGTACAGGATCTCGGCGCCCGGATTGCGCGCGAGCACGTCGCGGGCGAAGAGGATGAGCTGGCGGTCGCCAGATGATCTGGCCCGACTTGGTGACCACGCCCAGGCGGTCGCCGTCGCCGTCGAATGCCAGCCCGACTTCGCAATCGGAATAGCGCAGGCAGTAGATGAGATCCTGCAGGTTGTGGGGATCGGCGGGGTCCGGGGCGTGCCCCGGAAACGCGCCGTCCACTTCGCAGAACAGTTCGGTGACTTCGCAGCCCAGCGCGCGGAACAGCGCCGGGGCGACCGCGCCCGCCACGCCGCTGCCGCAGTCGATGGCCACCTTCATGGGACGCGCCAGGCGGATGTCGCCCAGGATGCGCGCCACATAGCAGGGCTGGATCTGCATCTGCGTGCGCCCGCCCGGCACGGCGGCGGCCTCCGCCGGCGCCAGCATGGCGTCGCGCAGCGCCTTGATGCCCTCGCCATACAGCGCGGCGCCTTCCATCACGATCTTGAAGCCGTTGTGGACGGGCGAATTGTGGCTGCCCGTGACGGCGATGCCCGTGCCCGTGTCCATGAGCCACGTGGCGAAATACATCATGGGCGTGGTGGACATGCCGATGTCGATCACGTGCACGCCCGCGGCCCGCAGGCCGGCCTGCAGCGCGGCGGAAAGCTCCACGCTGCTGGCCCTGCCGTCGCGCCCCACCACGATGGCGCGCACACCCTGCTCCAGCGCCCGCGCACCGGCCGCCAGGCCCAGGCCGTGCGCGAAGCGCGCGTCGATTTCGTCCGGTACTGTTCCCCTGATGTCGTATGCCTTGAATACCGTATCCCGAATTTGCGGGTTCTCCCAGCCAAACGTCCCGTGCATGCCAGCTTCTCCAGGTGGCGGTGGTTGTCGTTATTTGGAACCCGTCTGCTTGAAATCTCCGTAGTAGGCCGCGCGGGAATAGCGGTAGCCGCCGTACTTGGACCGGAAGTTGAACCGCTCCGGCAGCAGCTTGAGCCCATTGAACAGCACGCCGTCCACCGGCGCGCCGGCCTGGATGAGCCGCTTGGCGGTTTCGCGGATCTCGCCCACCGTGTTCATGCCCGATCGCACCACCACCATGACGGCCGCCGCGTGCGTGCCGACCACGGCCGCATCGGGCGAGGACAGCACGGGCGCGGTGTCCAGGATGACCATGTCGTACTGGGTGGACAGCTCGCGCAGGGTTTCGCCGAACACGGGCGAGGCCATCAGCTCCGAGGGATCGAAGGTGACCGCGCCGGTGGAAATGAAGTCCACGCCCTCGGCCACGCTGTGGCGGCGCACCTGCGCCAGCGGCACGGTGCCCGTCAGCACCTCGAACAAGCCGTCTTCCTTGGGCACGCCGAAATACTTGTGGAGCTGGCCCTTGCGGAAATCAGCGTCGATCAGCAGCACGCGCTTGCCCACGCCGCCCTGGATGAAGGCGAAGTTGGCCGACAGGAACGACTTGCCCACTCCCGCCACGGGCCCGGTGAACATGACCATGTTGTTGGCCGAGTGGCGCAGCGACGCCTGCAGCACGTTGCGGAAAGATCGCAGGCTTTCGATGGGCGGCGAGCTGCCCTCGCTTTGCGCCAGCAGCGCGGGCACCGAGGCGTTCTTGCGGCGGCTGCGCTTCCAGAGCCTGTCCTGCACGTCGCTGTAGGGAATGGCGGCCAGCACGGGCAGGCCGGTATGGCGCTCCACGTCCTCGGGTTCGGACAGCCCGCCGAACAGCGCGTTGCGGACGAAGGCGCACAGCACGCCGAAGATCAGGCCGATGGCCGTGGCCACGGCGATGATGATGGCGGCCTTGGGACGCACGGGCTTGTCGGGTTCGACGGCCGCATCGACGATGCGCACGTTGCCGATCTTGCCGGCGCGGATCAGACGCAGTTGCTGGGCGTTGTTGAGCAGCGCGGTATACAGCTCGGTGTTGACGCGCACGTCGCGCACCAGGCGCACCACATCCTGCTCCAGGTCGGGCAGCTGCTTGATGTTGCCGCCGATGCGATTCACGTCGCCCGTCAGCGAGGCGATCTGGCGGTCGATGGCCACGATGCTCGGGTGGCTGGGCGAGAAGCGGGTGATGAGCTCCTGCCGCTTGGCGCGCAATTCCATGACCTTGGTCTGGGCGTCCACCGACTGCGCCAGGATCAGCTTGGCTTCCTCGCTGAGATCGATGGTGCCGCGCTTGTTGCGCAGGGCGTTGTACTTGGTTTCGGCCGCGTCCAGCTCGCTCTTGAGCTTGGGCAACTGCTGCTCCAGGAAACCGAGCGACTTCTCGGCCTGCGCCGCCTTGCGGTTGACGTTCTGCTGCACGTATTCCTGGCCGATCTCGTTCAGGATGGCGGTGGTGAGCGCCGGGTCGTTGCCCTCCAGCGTCACGCCGATCACGCCCGAGGCGCGGCCGCGTTCGAAGATGCCCAGATGCGACTGCACGTCCTCGATGGCGGCCAGGCGCGAGGTGCGCGACACCACGAATTCGGTGCCCGGACGGCCCGAGATGGCGTCCACGTGCACGTCCAGCGCGCCGCCGCCCGGCAGCAGGAAATGCTCGGGCTTGCCTACCGTGCCCTTGAAGGTGGCGCCGGTGATCTTGTCGTTCAGCGTGTAGCGGCCCTCGCCCAGGGTCGTGATGCGAAAGGGCTTGCCCAGCCATTCGTTGGGCACGTCGAGCTGCGAGACGGAAATGGATTCGCCGCCCCAGGCATAGCCGCCATGCGGCAGGCTGGCCAGGAAGGGCAGGCTTTCGTGGCGGCGCGCCAGCCATTCGCCCACCACGGGGAAATACCGCGGCTTGGCGTGGATGTACAGCAGGAACTTGTCCACGGCGGGGCCGACCACCATGCGCGAGCGCAACACCTCCATCTCGCCCGAGGTTTCCGCCTTGGTGTCGAATATGGCGGAGACGTCGCCGAGCAGGCTGCGCGCCTGGCCGTTGGGCTGCTCTTCCTCCACCTGCACGATGATGTCGGCCGAATAGACGGGCGGCGTCACCATGATGTAGATCGCCGCCCCCAGGAAGGCCAGCATGGTGAAGGCAATGATCAGCCAGCGGTTCGTGAAGATCGCGTCGACGTGCGACGTCAGCGGCGTCTCCTGCTGGCGCGCCGGGACGGGCGGCTCAAAGGATTCGATAGGCAACGACATGCAGCTCTCCAGTAGGGGACGCCGCGCCGCGGCGCCCCCAAAGGCAAGGGAAGGATCGGTACTACTTGATGGAATGAACGGTCTGTACGGTCTGCGTGCTCGGGAACAGATTGCTCACGAAGCGGTTCCAGCGCACCATCGCGGCCGAATCGACGAACACCACGTCCTTGGGCTGCAGCTCGAACTTCTCCGCCACCGCCAGGGCCTGCGGCGATCCGCTGTCCAGGTGATAGACCAGCGGCTTGCCCTCGTCGGTGGCGCGCACCACGAAGATCTCTGACGGGTTGGCACTCATCTGATTCGGTCCTCCTGCTTCGCCCAGCGCCTCGGTCAGCGACATGCGGCCGTCGCGCATGACCGCGGCCATGGGGTTGGTCACCTCGCCCATCACGTACACCTTGCTATCTTCGCGAGGGGTTACCCGCACGACGTCCCCGGACCGCAGCATGACCTGGTTCAGGTCCTGCCCGCGCTCGATCAGCGCCGGAATGTTCACGCGCGTCTTCTTGCCCTCGCGTATGACATAGACGCTGCTGCGGTCGCCGGTGGGCAGGATTCCGCCCGCGCGGTTGATCGCTTCGAGCAAGGTCATGGGTATGTCGTTGATTGCCACGGTTCCGGGATTCTTCACCTCGCCGTCCACATAGACGCGTTTGCTGCGATAGCCCAGCACGCGCACCGTGATCTGCGGGTCCTGGATGTACTTGCTGGAACTGTTGACTATGAGATTGCGCGCCTGGAGTTCCGTCAACCCCGCCACTTTGAGGAGTCCCGCATACGGAAATTGGATGTATCCAGTGGATGAAACGGTATATCCCGGAATGCCCGATGCGGTGTCTCCTATGGCTAGTTCGGTCGCCCCTGTCCCGATGGCGTAGGTTTGCGTCGGAAGCACGAGCTCGGGGTGGTCCCAGACGACGATCGAGAGAATGTCTCCCGGGCCGATGACGTAAGGCCCGCCCTTGCCGAGCAGGTGGCCCACGCCGCCCTTGTTGTCGATGAGGGCTTCCCGGGCCTGGTGCTCGTCCTGCACCAGCGTTGGCGTGATCTCCTTGATCTCGGCCACGGAATTCGGGTCTAGCGGATCTACCCGATGATCGGCCTTGAATGTCATGCCGGGAGAAAGGGCGCAGGCGCCCAGCGAGGACACGAGCGCGATAGCCGCAATGGCCCGGCTCAACGTTCCGAATAGTGTCGTCATGGCAAATCCACTGTGAATGACTTCGTTGCTTGGAAAGGAGCCCGATGCGTAACGGGTTGCGACATTCCACTCTCTTTTCCGTACCCCGCACATTCGACGGATGCCCTAAGCCTTCTCCTAGTCCGTTTGGAGGTTTCGACCGCGGCGAGCACTCAATAAGATTTCCCCGGTAGCTGCAAGTTTGCGGCGGCGCATTTTTTTTCCGCGCGCCGCGAAGTGTCTGCCCAAGAAACAGGAGTGCACGATGGACCCGTCCCAAACGGACATGTCGGCAAGATTCGGCGGAGCCGGTTATCTGTACCGGCTCCTGGATGCCGCGATCGTGATCGCCTGCGGCCTGACCGCCACGGGCCTGAAGTTCTCCGACGAAGCGGTGGCCGACCCGCCGCAGATCCACCTGTTCCTCATCTATCTCTGCGGACTCGGCGTGATCGCCATCTTTCCCGCGTTCCGTCTTTATGTGTCATGGCGCGGTCGGCTGCTGACCGACCTGGTGGTGCGGGCGCTGGCGGCCTGGGCCACCGTGTTCGCGCTGGGCATCTTCGTCAGTTTTCTCATGCATCAGGCCGGCGCGGTATCGCGCGTATGGGCGGCTACGTGGTTCTGCCTGGCGGCGCTGGTGCTGACCGGGCTGCGCATCGGCGTATACGCCGTGCTGGGCGCCGCGCGCGACCGGGGGCTGGACCGCAAGCGCGTGGCGCTGGTCGGCTTCGGCGCGCTGGGCCACGACCTCTGGCGCCGCGTGGAACGCTACCGCGACGCGGGCTACGAAATCGCCGGCATCTATGCCGAAGACCACGAGATCCTGCCGCCGGGCGTGCGGCGCGTGGGCAGCCTGGAGTCGCTGCACGAGTTCGTGCAGCAGCACGGCGTGCGCGAGATCTGGATCGTGCTGCCGATGGAGGCCGGCCAGGAGCTGCGCGAGGTGCTGCACCACCTGCGCAACGACCTGGTCGACATCCGGTGGATTCCGGACGTGATGTCGATCCAACTGCTGGGGCACCGCATCGGCGAGTTCCTGGGGCTGCCCGCCATCCAGCTCAACAGCCTTCCGGCCGCCGGCGTGCGCGGCATGGCCAAGGAGGTGTTCGACCGCAGCTTTGCCGCGTGCGCGCTGCTCGGCCTGTCGCCGCTGATGCTGGCGATCGCCTGCCTGGTGAAGGCCACGTCCAAGGGGCCGGTGTTCTTCAAGCAGCCCAGGCTGGGCGTGGACGGCAAAGTGTTCCAGGTCTACAAGTTCCGCACCATGACCGTGCACCAGGAGCACGGCGTGGTGACCCAGGCCACGCGCAACGACGCGCGCGTCACGCGCATCGGCGGCTTCCTGCGGCGCACCAGCCTGGACGAGCTGCCGCAGTTCCTGAACGTGCTCAAGGGCGAGATGTCGGTAGTGGGCCCGCGCCCGCACGCGCTGGAGCACAACGAAATGTACAAGGACCTGGTGCAGCGCTACATGATGCGCCACCGCGTCAAGCCCGGCATCACCGGCTGGGCGCAGATCAACGGCTTTCGCGGCCAGACCGACACGCTGCGCAAGATGAGCGACCGCGTGGAGCACGATCTCTATTACATCCAGCACTGGACGTTCCGCATGGACCTGCAGATCATCGCCCGCACCGCGCTGTCGGGCTGGACGGGCCGCAATGTCTACTGAACCGCTGGGATGGCCCGCGATGCGCGAAGCGAAACCGCCCGCGGGCGCGCTGTCCGCCTCCGACTTCCGCCGGGCCGTGGAAATGCTGCCGCTGGTGTCCATCGACCTGCTGCTGCGCGACGGCGCGGGACGCTACCTGACCGGGCTGCGCGCCAACCCGCCGGCCCGGGGCGCGTGGTTCGTGCCGGGCGGGCGCATCCGCAAGAACGAGACGCTGCGCCAGGCGCTGCGCCGCATCGCCCGGGAGGAGCTGGGCCTGTCCGTGCCGGCCGAATCGTGGCGGCCGCGCGGCGTGTACGAGCACTTCTACGGCACCAATTTCGCGGGCGAGGCGGGACGCTCCACCCATTACGTCGTGCTGGCCTATGAGGCCGACTTTCCGCTGGACATCGCCAACCTGCCGCGAGCGCAGCACCAGCGCTACCGCTGGGCCAGCGCCGAGGCGATCGCCGCCGATCCCGGCGTGCACCCCTACACCCAGGCCTACTTCAAGGAGTGAGCGCCATGACCAATCCCCTTCCCCCGTACCGGGCCGTCATTCTTTGCGGCGGATCCGGCTCGCGCCTGTGGCCGCTGTCGCGCGAACTGCTGCCCAAGCAGTTCATCCGGCTGACCAACGACCGCTCGCTGCTGCAGAACACCCTGCTGCGGCTGGGCTCGGCCGGCGCGCAGGCCCGGCCCATGCTGGTGTGCAACGAGGCGCACCGCTACATCGCGGCCGAGCAGGCGCTGGAGCTGGGCATGAAGGACGTGGAGGTCATCCTGGAGCCGCACGCGCGCAACACCGCGCCGGCCATCGCGGCGGCCACCCTGCGCGCCATGCGCGACGGGGAAGATCCGGTCATGCTCATCATGCCGTCGGACCACGTGCTGGAAGACGGCGAGGTGCTGGCCGAGGCGTTCGCGCAGGCTTACCAGGCCGCGCGCAACGGCGCGCTGGTGACGTTCGGCATCCGGCCCACATCGCCGCTGAGCGGCTACGGCTACATCCAGGCCGAAGAAGCGCCCGAGCTGGCGCCCGCCCGCCGCGTAAGGCGCTTCGTGGAAAAGCCCTCGCCCGAAGTGGCCCAGCGCTTCATCGACGAAGGCAACTACTACTGGAACAGCGGCATGTTCGCCTTCCAGGCGTCCGTCTTCATTGGCGAGCTGGAACGGCTGGCGCCCCGGATCCTGGAGCAGGTGCGGGCCGCGGTGGACGCCGGCACCGGCGAAACCGCCCTCTTCCACCTGGACGGCGCGGCCTTCGAGGCCTGCCCCAGCGATTCCATGGACTACGCCATCATGGAACGCACCGACAGCGCGGTGGTCATTCCCCTGGCCGCCTCGTGGAGCGACGTGGGCGCCTGGGACGCGGTATGGGGCATTGCCAGCAAGACGGCCGACGGCAATTCCATGTCGGGCGACGTGATGGTGGAGGACTCGCGCAACTGCCTCATCCATTCGACCAGCCGCCTGGTCGCCTCGGTGGGCCTGGACGACATCGTGGTGATCGAAACCGCCGACGCCGTGCTGGTCGCGCACAAGACGCGCTCGCAGGACGTAAAGCGGCTGGTGGAGGCGTTCAAGACGCAGCAGCGCGCGGAACTCAACCACCACCGGGAGGTGCAGCGCCCCTGGGGTTCCTACGACTCGGTCGGCCAGGGACCGCGCTACCAGGTCAAGCGCATCACCGTGAAGCCGGGCGCGCGGCTGTCCTCGCAGATGCACCACCACCGCGCGGAGCACTGGATCGTGGTCACCGGCACGGCGCGCATCTACCGGGGCGACGAGCAGTTCCTCCTGACGGAGAACCAGTCGACCTACATCCCGCTCGGCGAAGTCCATAGCCTGGAAAACCCGGGAAAGATCCCGCTGGAGATCATCGAAGTGCAATCCGGAGCCTACCTGGGCGAGGACGACATCGTCCGCTTCCAGGACATGTATGGGCGCGTCTGAGCCGCGCAACGCCCGGCCGCCCTTCTGGCGTCCGGGCCTGGCCCGCCTTTGCCTGCCGACCGCCGGGCTCTTCTTCCTGGTGATGGTGTCGGTGGGCAACCTGCCCGGACTCGCGTCCGACATGTCGGACGCCTTTGGCGACAAGCGCCTGCACCTGGCGGCCTATGGGTTTCTGGCCGCGCTGATTTACCTGTCGGTCAACCGCCGCCCCATTCTTGCCGCCCTCTTTTCGGTGGCCGTGCTGGGGACGCTGGACGAAGGAATCCAATCCCTTTTTCCCTACCGGCAGGCTGAGTTATTAGACCTTTTGGCCGATATCCTGGCGGCGGGTGTGTCAGTAACCTGCCTACACATCGGTTCCGCAGCCTTCGGCTCCTTTCGTGCAGTTTCTAAGTCTTAAGGATACAACCATGTCTAAAAGGGCACTGATCACCGGCGTTACTGGTCAAGACGGCGCCTATCTCGCGGAGTTGCTGCTGTCCAAGGGCTACGAAGTCCACGGCATCAAGCGCCGGGCCTCGCTCTTCAACACCGCGCGCATCGACCATCTTTACCAGGATCCGCATGACCAGCCACGCCATTTCGTGCTGCATCATGGCGACATGACCGATTCCTGCAGCCTGATCCGCATCGTGCAGGCCGTGCAGCCGGACGAGATCTACAACCTCGCGGCGCAGAGCCATGTGGGGGTGTCGTTCGAGGAGCCCGAATACACCGCCAACGCCGACGGCCTGGGCACGCTGCGCCTGCTGGAGGCGATCCGCATCCTGAAGCTGGAGAACAAGACCCGCTTCTACCAGGCATCGACCTCCGAACTGTACGGCCTGGTGCAGGAGATCCCGCAGCGCGAAACCACGCCCTTCTACCCGCGCAGCCCCTATGCCGCGGCCAAGCTGTACGCCTACTGGATCAGCGTGAACTACCGCGAAGCCTACGGCATGTACGCCTGCAACGGCATCCTCTTCAACCACGAGTCGCCCAAGCGCGGCGAAACCTTCGTCACCCGCAAGATCACGCGCGGGCTGGCCCGCATCGTGCTGGGCCTGCAGGACTGCCTCTATATGGGCAACCTGTCCGCGCTGCGCGACTGGGGACATGCGCGCGACTATGTGGAAATGCAGTGGCTCATGCTTCAGCAGGACACGCCGGAAGACTATGTCATCGCCACCGGCATGCAGTACAGCGTGCGCGAGTTCATCAACACGGCCGCGCGCGAGCTGGGCATCCTGCTGGCGTGGGAGGGAGAAGGGCTGAACGAAACCGCCACCGTGCTGTTCAGCCCGGTGCACGACGTCAAGGCGGGCCAGGTCATCGTGCGCGTGGATCCCCGCTACTTCCGGCCGACCGAGGTGGAGACGCTGCTGGGCGATCCCACCAAGGCCCGCGAGAAGCTGGGCTGGTCGCCCCGCACCACGTTCGCCCAGTTGGTCAAGGAAATGGTGGAAGCCGATCTGAAGGAAGCGCGTCGGGACGCCCTGGTCGAACAGAACGGCTATGAAATCTACGCCTACAAGGAGTAGCCTGCCATGACGGACCTGGACCAACGCGTGTTCGTGGCCGGCCATCGCGGCATGGTGGGCGCGGCCATCGCCCGCGAGCTGCAGCGGCGCGGGTATCGCGGCGTTATCACGCGCAGCCGCGCGGAGCTCGACCTGGAAAACCAGGACCAGGTGCGCCGGTTCTTCGCGTCCACCCCGGTGGACGTGGTGTACCTGGCCGCCGCGAAGGTGGGCGGCATCCTGGCCAACCACACCCATCCGGTGGATTTTCTTTACCGCAACCTGATGATCGAGTGCAACGTCATCCACGCCGCCTACGAGGCGGGGGTGCGCAAACTGCTGTTCCTGGGCTCGTCCTGCATCTATCCGCGCGAGGCCCCGCAGCCCATACGCGAGGACGCCCTGCTGACGGGGCCGCTGGAGGCCACTAACGAACCCTACGCCATCGCCAAGATCGCCGGGCTCAAGCTGTGCGAGGCATACCAGCGCGAATACGGCGCGCGCTTCATTTGCGCGATGCCGACCAACCTGTACGGCCCGCACGACAACTACGACCTGCAGAGCAGCCACGTGCTTCCCGCCCTGATCCGCAAGTTCCACGAGGGCCGCGAGAACGGGCAGGAAAGCGTCGTCCTGTGGGGCACCGGCGCCCCGCTGCGCGAGTTCCTGTACGTGGACGACCTGGCCGAGGCCTGCGTCACGCTGATGGAGCATCCGCAGGCCGAAGGCATCTACAACATCGGCGCGGGGCGGGACATCTCCATCGCCGACCTTGCCGCGCTGGTGGCGCGGGTGGTGGGCTACACGGGCGCCATCGTCTACGACGCCGGCAAGCCCGACGGCACGCCGCGCAAGCTGATGGATTCCTCGCGCATGCGCGCGCTGGGCTGGCGCCCGGCCACCCCGCTCGCCCGGGGCATCGAGCTGGCCTACGGCCATTTCCTGCGCGAACGCGCCCCGGGCGCCGTTTCCGTGGCCTGAGGCCACGCCCTCCGACCCACAGGCTTACCGATGTTCGGATTCGTGAGGAAATACATCGCCGGCAATGCCTCGTTCTGGGGACTCGTGGAGTACGGCGTCGGCCCGATGGCGGCGCTGGTGGCGCTGCCCATCCTGTTCCGCCAGTTGGGCACGGTGGGGTTCGGCCAGTACTCGATGATCATCGCGCTGGCCGGCTTCGGCAACGCCGCCAACCTGGGCGCGGCGGTGACGGCCACCAAGCTGGTATCCGAGCGCATGCACGAGCCGGGCGGAGCCTACCGCGCGGCCGGCGTGGGCATGGCGCTGATCGGCTGCGCGCTGGGCGTGGTGAGCGTCATCGCGGTGGCGCTGTGGCTGGCGGTGAGCCTGCTCTGGCCGCACGCCACGTTCGGCGGCGTGGCCGTCACCCTGCTCGCGATGCCGGCGCTGGCCATCTATCTGGCGCAGCAATACGACCAGCTTTTCTCCGGCTGCCTGAAAGGCCGCGAAGACTTCCGCGCCACCGCGCTGTGCGAGGTGTTCAGCCGCAGCGGCACCCTGGCGCTGGCCTGCGCCACCGCGGCCTTGACGGCCTCGCCGACCTGGACCGGCCTGGCCCAGGCGCTGGGCCTGCTGCTGGCCGGCAGCGCCAAGATGGGCGTGTTCTCCCGCGCCTATGGACACGCGGCGGTCCGGCCGGTGCGGGACCGCTCCGCGATGATGGAGGCGTTCCGCTTCTCGCGCTGGTCGTGGCTCAACAGCCTGAGCGCACTCGCCTTCGGCTCGGTGGACCGCGTGCTGGTGGGCAGCCTGATGGGGCCGGCCGCGCTTGCCATCTATACGGTGGGCGTGCAGGTCGGCCAGATGATTCACACCGCCTCGGTGGCCATCTTCCAGAAGGCGATGCCGCGGGTGAGCCGCCTGGCCGCGGCGCCGCCCTACCCCGGTGCGGCCGAGCGCGAAGTGCGCCGCATGATGCTGGCCAATCTCGCGCTGTCGGTCACGGCCACCCTGGCGGTGCTGGCGGTGAGCTCGCCGCTGCTGGATCTGATGCTGGGCTCGAACGTGGCCGAAGGCCATCTGGGCACGTTCCGGCTGCTCATCGCGGCCTCCGGCATGCTCTCGCTCAACGCGGCCGCGCACTTCTCGCTGCTCGGCCTGGGCAACTCGCGCGCCATCGCCATCCTGAACGGCTTGGGAGGACTGGCCATGCTGTGCGTCATGGCCGCGCTGGTGCACGTGGCGGGCGAACACGCCGCCGCCTGGGGCCGCATGGCCTATGCGCTCATCACGCTGGCCGGCGTGGCCCTCGCCATCCGCCAATCCCGCCCGGACATCGCGGGCGCCATACCGGCCGCCACCCGGTAAATCCTATGCTGAGGTTTCCCATGCGCAATCGTCACATCGCCCATACGCGCCAGCTCGTCGAATTCGTCAGCGAACTGCGTCCGCCGGCCCCCATCGCGGGCAACCTGCTGCCCAAGCTGACCATCGTGACGCCCTCCTACAACCAGGCGCGCTTCCTGGAGCGCACCATTCTTTCGGTGCTGAACCAGGGCTACCCCAGGCTGGAATACATCATCATCGACGGCGGCTCCACCGACGGCAGCGTGGACATCATCCGCAAGTACGAGCGCTACCTGAGCTACTGGGAAAGCACGCCCGACCGCGGGCAGTCGCACGCCATCAACAAGGGGTTCGAGCGCGCCACGGGCGAATACGTGGGCTGGCAGAACTCCGACGATCTGTATTTCCCGGGCGCGCTGCGCAAGCTCGGCGCCGCCGCCTCGCGCGTGCGCGCGCCCATCATCAGCGGCAACCTGTTCGTGGCCGACGCCGAAAACCGCATCTTCCGCAAGATCCACTACACGCCGGTCAACCGTGGCACGCTGACGGTGGTGAAGGCGTCCATTCCGAACCAGTCCGCCATCTTCCGCCGCGACCTGCTGCGCAAGCACGGGCTGCTGCAGGAGAGCATGCGCTACTGCATGGACCTGGAACTCTGGAGCCGGCTGCTGCGCGAGGGCAAGAACGTGATCGTGCCCGACGCCATGGGGGTCTACACTGCCCACGACGAAACCAAGACCGCGCTCATGCAGGACGTGCTGCAGGAAGAGCGCGAGCAGATCGTGGACCGCATCCGCCGCACCGAGCCGGGGCTGGGCAAGCTCTTCGAACTGTCGTGCCGCGCGTCCAAGGTGGCCGCGCACGCGCGCCAGGGCGACCTTTCCTACCTGATCGAAAAGCTCGCCACCAAGCTCTTCCGGCGCGACGACTGGGCGGTGCGCTAGCGCCGCCCGCCCCAGGAGCCTCTCCCATGGCCAACATCCGCAAACTCTCGACCCTGCACCTGCTGGGACTGTTCGCGTTCACCGCGCTGGCGCTGAACAACGACCATTTCGTGCTGGGCGTGGGCGGCTTCAAGCTTTCGCCCTTCGACCTGCTCTTCGTCGCCATGCTGGGCGTCAAGGCGCTCAGGCTGGCCGAGCCCGGCGCCTACGCGCTGCCGCGCGGGGCGCTGGGCATGCTGCTGGGCATGCAGTGCCTGTCGGTGATCTACCTGCTGCTGGTGTCGGCGCACCATCCGGGCATCGAGACGGGCGACGTGGCGCGCGACCTGCGCATCGTGTTCTATTTCCTGTGCACGCCCTTTCTCTGCTACAAGGACATCGACAGTCCGCACGCCTACGCCATCCTGCAGAAGTACATCGTGGCGGCCTGCCTGGCCGTGTCCACCTTCATGCTGCTGGAACAAGCCCAGGGTTTCTCCATCTCGAATCCCGTGCGCAACGTGCAGCTGGGCATCTGGGCGATTCCGTCCGGCGTGGTGTCGCTGCTGTACTTCCGCCGCACCCTGAACGTGTCGGGCCCCAAGGCCTACGCGCTCACCGTGTACATGCTGATGGCGCTGGTGTTCTCGCTCAACCGCAGCCAGTACCTGCAGCTGGCGGTGGCCGTTTTCCTGGCGATGATGCTGGCGGGCAACCCCGAGGTGCGGCGCCGCGTGTTCCTGATCTTCGCGCCCGCCACGGTGGCCGGCGTGCTGGTTTTCGCCAGCATCGGCTACCTGGACGTGCTCGCCAACCGCATCTTCAGCGTGGAGCGCCTGGACGAGGATTCGAGCTACGGCGCGCGCATCCAGGAGATGCAGGGGCAGATGGACTTCTTCGCCGAAAGCCCCGTGTTCGGCAAGGGCGCGGGCTTTCGCAGTTGGGTCATGGGCGAGAACGGCTTCGAGCTGAGCACTTTCGCGCACAACTCCTGGGCCTTCTACCTGATGAAGTTCGGCATCGTCGGCACCATCATGATCATGCTGCCGCCGCTGCTCATCCTGCTGCTCACCCTGCTGAGACGATACCGGAATCCCGGCCTGGAGCTGCATCGGCGATACCTGCTCGCCACCGTCCCGATCTACATCTTCGTGGATTCGCTGTCGGGCGGCCTGGCCTATGCCCCCAAGACCGCCTTCACCGGCTTCCTGCTCTGCTATTGCCTGTCGCTGCTGCGCAATGCCCGCGCCATGCCCGTGCCGACGCAGGCCGCCGCTTCCCCCAGCCCCCGTCCGGACGCGTCGCGCCGGGCGCTACCGCGAGTTCTGCCTCATGTCTGATGTCATGTTTGTCTCGCCGGACCTGCACGGCGGCGTCGGAAGGTGCGTCGCCTTCATCGCGGACGCGCTGCCGGAACGCGGCATCGACTCGTCGCTGTTCCTGCTGCGTTCGCGCAACCGCGAATACCCCGTGTCCAACCCCAAGGTGACCCGCGCCCTGCCCATCATCGAGTCTCCGCAACGCTTCCGGCTCATGCTGCCGCTGGCGTTCTTCAAGCTGCTGCGCCAGATCCGCCGCGAGCGGCCCGCCATCGTGTGTTCGCACGGGCTGCTGTGCAACCTGCTGGTCGTCATCGCGCGGGCGCTGCTGCGCGGCAAGGTCCGCACGGTGGCGTTCGAGCACAGCAGCCCGGCCATCCACTACGGCGCCTCCAGGCTGAGCCGGCTCAAGTGCTGGGTCGTGAGCCAGACCTACCGGCGCCACGATGCCGTGGTCGGCGTCTCGCGCGGCGTGAAGGAAGACCTGGTCAGCATGTTTCCGCCGCTGCGCGGCAAGGTCCGGTACATCTACAACGGCGTGCCGCTGGACAACGTGCGGGCCCAGAGCGGGCAGGCGTCCGTCCCGGGCGCGGCCGCGTCGCGGGAGCTGCACGTGGTGGCGGTGGGACGGCTGGAAGCCGTCAAGGACTACGCCACGCTGGTGGACGCCGCGGCCCTGCTGGACGATCCCCGCATTTCCATCACCATCCTGGGCGAGGGCTCCGAGCACGCGGCGCTGCAGCGGCGCATCGAACAGCGGCCGTCGCGCACCCGCGTAACGCTGGCCGGCCACATCGACAACCCTTTTCCCATGCTGGCGGGAGCAGGCGCCTTCGCTTCCACGTCGCTGCGCGAAAGCTTCGGCAACGTGCTGGTCGAGGCGCTCTGCCTGGGCGTGCCGGTCATTTCCACCGACTGCCCGCACGGCCCCGCCGAAATCCTCGACGCGGGACGCTACGGCCTGCTGGTGCCGGTAGGCGACGCCGCGGCGCTGGCCGACGCCGTGCGTCGCCTGGCCGACGACGCCGAGATGCGCCAGCGGCTGGCCGAACAGGGTCCGGCGCGCGCGGACTTCTTCTCTCTCGAGCGGCATTGCCTCAATGTCATCGCGCTTTTCGAGCCGCTGCTGCGGCGCGGCACGCCCTGAACAGGACAGCATCATGCAGAAGATACCGATTTCCGTCGTGGTCATGACCAAGAACGAGGAGCGAAACATCGTCAAGTGCCTGAAGGCGCTCGCCGACTTCGATGAAGTGTTCGTGGTGGACTCCAACAGCACCGACGCCACCTGCGTGCTGGCTGAATCGCTGGGCGCGAAAGTGTGCAACTTCCAGTGGAACGGCAAATACCCGAAGAAGAAGCAATGGTGCCTGGAGTCGCTGCCCTTCTCCCATCCTGTGGTCCTGTACGTCGACGCCGACGAGGAAATGACGCCGGCGCTGGCCCGCGAAATACGCGATTGCCTGCCCCGCTTCGCGGCCGGCGCGGGCGGCGCCTTCGTGCCGTTCGACTACGTGTTCTGCGGCCGTAAGCTCGAGCACGGGCACCGCGTCTACAAGCTGGCGCTGCTGGCGCGCGAGCGCTCGCGCTTTCTGGACTACGACGACCTGGACGTGGCCAACATGTGGGAGGTGGAAGGCCACTACCAGCCGCAGGTGCAGGGCGAAACCTTCGCGCTGCGCAACCGCATGGTCCACAACGACCACGATACGCTCTTCCATTACTTCGACAAACACAACCGCTATTCGGATTGGGAAGCCAACCTGCGCACCAAGGGACTGATGAACGACCCGCGCGAAGCCAACGTGGGCGCGCGCGCCCTGCTCAAGCGCATCTTCCAGGCCATGCCATTCAAGGGGCCGGTGTCGTTCCTGCATTCCTATGTGTTCCGCCTCGGCTTTCTCGACGGCAAGGCCGGCTTCGACTACGCGATCGCGCGCGCCCTGTACTACTGGCAGATCCGCATCAAAACGGAGGAAATCCGCAAGGAGCGGCAGGCCGCCCTCGGCCGGGCCAAGGGGGAAACCGTAGCGGGAGCCGCGAAATGAGCGCGCTGCAGCGGCTGGACCAGTTCACGCTGGCTCCGGGACAGCGCGGCCGCTCGGCCCTGACGGTGCAGCTCTGGTGGATCGTCCAGGGCACGCTGTTCCGCTGGTCGCCGCAGGTGGCCTACGGTTTTCGCCGCTGGCTGCTGCGCTGCTTCGGCGCGCGCGTGGGCCGCAAAGTGCTGGTGCGCCCCAGCGCCACCATCACCTATCCCTGGAAAGTGGAGATCGGCGACTATGCCTGGATCGGCGACGACGCGGTGATCTACAGCCTGGGGCCGATCCACATCGGGGCGCACGCCGTGATCTCGCAGCGCAGCTATCTCTGCGCGGCCGACCACGATCCGGCGCGGCCCGACTTCCCGCTGCGCGAACGCATGGTGCGCATCGAGGACGGCGCCTGGGTGGCCACCGACGTGTTCATCGCCCCCGACGTCACGGTGGGCCGCGAAACCGTCGTCGGCGCGCGCAGCTCGGTGTTCCGCAGCCTGCCGCCCGGCATGATTTGCCACGGCAGCCCCTGCCGCCCCGTGCGGCCCCGCGCGGCGCGGGACGCCTCATGAAAATCCTCGTCTACGGCATCAATTACGCGCCCGAGCTGACCGGCACCGGCAAGTACACCGCCGAGATGGCCGAATGGCTGGCGGCGCGCGGGCACCAGGTCAGCGTGGTCACGGCGCCGCCCTACTACCCGCAATGGCGGGTGCAGCCGGGCTACCGCGCCGGACGCTACCAGCGCGAGACGCTGCGCGGCGTGGACGTGCGCCGCGCGCCGCTGTGGGTGCCCGCGCGGCCCGGCGGCGCCAAGCGCCTGGCGCACCTGGCCAGCTTCGCGCTGTCCAGCCTGCCCTCGCTGCTGCGCGCCGCGGTGAGCCGCCCCGACCTGGTGTTCGTGGTCGAGCCCGCCCTGTTCTGCGCGCCGGCCGCGTGGCTGGCCGCGCGGCTTTGCGGCGCGCGCGCATGGCTGCACATCCAGGACTACGAAGTGGACGCGGCGTTCGAGCTGGGGCTGCTCAAGGGCGCCGGGCTGCGCGGCCTGGTGCGCCGCGCCGAGACGTGGCTGATGCGCCGCTTCGACCGCGTCTCCACGATATCGGGGCGCATGCTGGAACGGGCGCTGGCCAAGGGCGTGGATCCGGCGCGCGCGCTGCTGCTGCCCAACTGGATCGACGTGGACCGCATCTCGCCCGACGAGGGCGGCGACCTGCGCGCCGAGCTGGGCATTCCGCCCCAGGCCATGGTGGCGCTCTATTCGGGCAACATGGGCGGCAAGCAGGGCCTGCTGACGCTGGCCGACGCCGCCCGCCGGCTGAGCGCGCACGAAGGAATCTGGTTCGTGTTCTGCGGCCAGGGCCCCGAGCGCGCGCCGCTGCAGGACGCCTGCGCGGGCCTGCGGCGCGTGGTGTTCCGACCTGCAGCCCGCCGAGCGGCTGGGCGCGCTGCTGCGCAGGAGACATCCACCTGCTGCCCCAGCGCGCCGGCGCGGCCGACCTGGTCATGCCGTCCAAGCTCACGGGCATGCTGGCCAGCGGCCGGCCCGTGGTGTGCGGCGCGCCGAAGGCACCGAGCTGGCCGGCGTGGTGCGCCACTGCGGCCTGCTGGTGGCCCCCGAAGACGGCGGCGCCTTGGCCGGGGCCGTCCGCGCCCTGGCCGACGTTCCGCCCGCCGCCATGCGCTCGGCGAGGCCGCGCGGCAGTATGCGCAGG
>NZ_LHSJ01000049.1:0-29342 GCF_001270295.1 Achromobacter sp. DMS1
CGGTCGGTGGCATAGGCGCCGGCCACACTGGGCATGGAGTGGCAATTGATGTGCCAGACCTTGCCGAAGCGGGCATGCGCCGCGTCGAGCACGCGCGCCAGCGCCTCGTGATAGGGCTTCCAGCAGGCGTCGATGCGGTGGCGCACTTCATCGACCGTGAGCTTGCGGTCGTACAGCGGCGTGCCGTCGTCGAGCATGCGCCAGATCAGGCCCTTGCCCAGCCTGACCTTGGACGAGGCGTTCAGGGGCCCGGGCCACGGCTGGTCGAGCAGCAGTTCGTCGATTTCATCGGGGGCGCGGTTGGCGTCGATGTAGGCGCGCGGAAAGCCGGCGGCGATCAGCGGCACGCCGAGGTCCACGGCGTCGCCCCAGAGGTCGTCCACCCACGTGTCCTCGGCCGTGCGCAGCGCGCCGAAGTCGACCGCCGGCGCGAAGTCGGGGGGATAGGCCGTGCCGCTGTGCGGAGAGTCGAGCACGAGCGGGGCCGAAATGTCCGAATTCGGATATTGCTGCGGCAGGTCGAGCCGGTAGGACAAGGGTTGGGTAATACGCATAGGGGATAGGACGTTCGTTTATCGGAGGCCCCGCAGGCACGCCGCGAGGGCGGCGCGGCGGGGCCTTGGACCGCTCAGTCGATCTTCACGTTGGCTTCTTTGGCCACGCGCTTGTTCTTGGCGATCTCGGCGTCGATCTGGGCCTTGAACTCGGCGGGGCTGTTGGCGGCCGGGGTCGCGCCCATGCCGGCCAGGCGGGACACCACGTCGGATTCGGCGCTGACCTTCTTCACGGCGGCGTTCAGCTTGTCCACCACGGGCTTGGGCAGCTTGGCCGGGCCGACCAGGCCGAACCACGAGGCGTCATTGACGGCGGGCAGGCCGGCTTCGGCGAAGGTGGGCACGTCGGGCAGGGCGGCGACGCGCTTGGGCGAGGCCACGGCCAGCGCGACCAGGCGGCCGGACTGCAGCGTGGGCAGCGAGGAGGGCAGGTTGTCGTACATGACGTCGACCTGGCCGGCCAGGGCGTCGTTCAGCGCCGGGCCCACGCCGCGGTAGGGCACGTGCATGATGTTGGTGCCCGAGGCCATCTTGAAGAGCTCGCCCATCATGTGCGAAACCGAACCGTTGCCGGCCGACGCGTAGGTCAGCTTGCCGGGCTCGCTCTTGGCCAGCTTGACGAAGTCGGCCATGGTCTTGGCCGGAACTTTGGGGTTGACCGTCATGATGTTGGGCACGGCGGCCAGGTTCGAGATGGCGGTGAAGTCCTTCTCGGCGTCGAACGGCAGGTTCGGGTAGATGGCCGGGTTGATGCCGTGGGTGCTGACGGTGGCGATGCCCAGGGTGTAGCCGTCCGGGGCGCTGCTGGCCACGAACGCGCTGCCGATGGAGCCGCCGGCGCCGCCGCGGTTTTCCACCACCACGGTCTGGCCCAGCTCCTTGCCCAGCTTGTCGGCGAAGAGACGGCCGACGATGTCGGTCGTGCCGCCCGGCGGGAACGGGACGATCAGGCGGATCGGCTTGTTCGGGTAGGCGTCTTCGGCGTGGGCGATGCCGGAGGCGAAGGGAGCGGCGAGCGTCGCGGCGGCGACGCACAGGCCAAGGATTACATTACGGCGTTGCATGAATTCCCCTGTGAATTGGAAAGCGGATGCGCAAAGGCAGACGCACACCAGATGATTCTTTCTTGTGCACCGGGTTTGCGCAAACGAAAGTTTCTCCGTAAGCTATTACTTTTTTTCATGCCTGCGCCAGGAATGGAAGACGGTGAAGTTACATTTTTGTAACTTCATGCAATAAAAAAGCCTTTTCCGCGTTGCGGCATGCCCCTGCATCCATGCGGCGTTTCTGTCCCTCCCTCACCGATCTGCAGGCTTTCGAAGTGGCCGCGCGCCACAGCAGTTTTACCCGCGCCGCGCAGGAACTGTGCGTGACTCAAGGCGCGGTAAGCAAGCAGGTGAAACATCTCGAGGACTTCCTCGGGGTCGAACTATTCCTGCGCATCAGGCAAGGACTGGTGCTGACGGAGGCCGGCCGCAGCTATCTGGCCAAGATTCAGGCCGGCCTGGGCCAGATCGAGGCGGCCACGGTGGAGCTTATCGCGCACCAGGGGCGCGGCGGCACCCTGCATCTCACCTGTATGCCCACCTTCGGCGCGCGCTGGCTCATCCCGCGCCTGACGGCCTTCATGCGGCTGCGGCCCGACATCCACGTCGAATTCCTGCCGCACCGGCAGGGGTACGACTTCTCCACCCCCGAACTGGACGCGGCGGTGCGCTTCGGCGAGGGCATCTGGCCAGGCAGCGGCGCGGATTACATCGTGGGCCGGGAGATTCTTCCTGTTTGCAGTCCCAAGCTCATCCCGGGCGGCTGTACGTCCGCCGAGGCGCTGCTGGCCTATCCGCTGCTGCATCACACCTCCGCGCTCGAGGGCTGGCGCGACTGGTTCGAGCAGGCCGGCTGCGACACGCGCCGCAGCCTGGAAGGCGCGCGCTTCGACCAATACGCGCTGCTCTCGCAGGCCGCGGCCGCCGGTTTCGGAGTGGCGCTGATTCCGCGCTGCCTGATCGAGGACGAACTGCGCGACGGCAAGCTGGCCGTGGCGATCCAGCTCCCGATCCGCGCCCGCATGGGGTACTACCTCTGCTACCCGGAGCAAAAGGCCAACCTGCCCACCCTGCAGGCGTTCCGCTCCTGGCTCATGGAAGTCTCGCGCGCCGCCGAGCCGCAGCCCGCCCCGGACGAGGAAGCCCTGCAACACGCCCTAAAATAGCGCTCACCATGAATCACACATCCAGCAAGAAGGGCCGCGTCGTCGTGGGCATGTCCGGCGGCGTCGATTCTTCGGTCACCGCCTGGCTGCTCAAACAGCAGGGCTACGAGGTCGTCGGCCTCTTCATGAAGAACTGGGAAGACGACGACGATTCCGAATACTGCTCCACGCGCCAGGACCTGCTCGACGCGGCCAGCGTGGCCGACCGCATCGGCGTGGAGTTCGAGTTCGTCAACTTCGCCGCCGAATACAAGGACCGCGTGTTCGCGGAGTTCCTGCGCGAGTATTCGGCCGGCCGCACGCCCAACCCCGACGTGTTGTGCAACGCCGAGATCAAGTTCAAGGCGTTTCTGGACCACGCCATGGCGCTGGGCGCCGAGCGCATCGCCACGGGGCACTACGCCCGCGTGCGGGAAGTGCCGGCCGAGGGCGGCGGCTCGGAATTCCAGTTGCTCAAGGCGCTGGACGGCTCCAAGGACCAGAGCTATTTCCTGCACCGGCTGAATCAGGCGCAGCTGTCGCGCACGCTGTTTCCGCTGGGCGAGATCCACAAGACCGAGGTGCGCCGCATCGCGCACGAGATCGGCCTGCACAACGCCGCCAAGAAAGACTCCACCGGCATCTGCTTTATCGGCGAGCGCCCTTTCCGGGAGTTCCTCAACCGCTACCTGCCCACCGAGCCGGGGCCCATCCTTACGCCGGAAGGCCAGCAGGTGGGGCGCCATGAGGGTCTGTCCTTCTACACCCTGGGGCAGCGCAAGGGGCTGGGCGTGGGCGGCGTGAAGGGCCGCCAGCGCGAAGACGGCACGGCCGAGGCCTGGTACGTGGCGCGCAAGGACTTGCAGCGCAACGTGCTGTACGTGGTGCAGGGGCACGACCATCCCTGGCTGCTGTCGGCAGCCTGGGCGCGCAGGACGCGAGCTGGGTGGCGGGCCGTCCCCCCGCCGAGGGCGCCTACGGCGCCAAGACGCGCTACCGGCAGGCCGATGCCGCCTGCCGGCTGCAGGATGCCGGCGCGCAGGGTTTCACGCTGGCCTTCGACCAGCCGCAATGGGCGGTCACGCCGGGGCAATCCGCCGTGCTGTACGACGGCGACGTCTGCCTGGGCGGCGGCATCATCGCGTGACGCCGGTCGCCGCGCGCGCCGCATTTATGATTTCACATCGACGAGGAGAGGGGACTTGGACATCACCATGGTGTTGTGCCTGCTGGCGCTGGGGGCGGTAGTGGGTTTCGCGGCCGGGCTGCTCGGTATCGGGGGCGGCATGTTGCTGGTGCCGTTCCTGACCATGCTTTTCACGTGGCAGGGCATGTCGTCCGATCTGGTTGTGCACGCAGCCATCGCCACGTCCATGACGTCCATCCTCTTTACCTCGATTTCCAGCGTCCGGGCGCACCATCAGCGCGGCAGCCCGCCGGGGTTGGAGACGCGCGCCAGAAAGCGCTGACGGTATTCGTCCAGGCCGGCTTCGGGAATGCCGCGCAGGGTCGGCGCGATTTCCGTGCGGATCAGGGTGTCCACATAGCGCCGCAGTCCGGGGTTGGCGGCGGCTTCGCTGTTGGTCTTGATGCCCAGCATGGCGCCCAGGTAGGCGAAGGCGGAATGCGGGGCGTTGACCATGCGCAGCTTGAGGCGCTCATAAGGCGCGGCGTTGCCGACGAAGGTGGCGCCGCCCGGCACGTCCCAGGCCGGACGGCCGGCGGCGAACTTGTCTTCGATGACCCAGTTGAGATAGGGCTCGGCCACCACGGGCCAGGCGTCCTGGAAGCCGACGCGCTCGGAAATGCGCTGGCGGTCCTCGTCGCGCGTGGCGGGCACGATGCGGTCGACCATGGAGTTGGGGAAGGTACAGTGCGCGTCGATCCAGGCGGTGAGCATGGGGTCCACGCGCAGCGCGAAGGCCAGCACCAGCTTGCGCAGCGTGTCGCCGTTGGACGGCAGGTTGTCGCAGGACAGCAGCGTCACCGGCGGCAGGCCGCGCTCGCGGCGCAGCGACAAGCCGTGCACCAGCATGCCGATGGCGCTGCGCGGCGCCTCGGGGTGCGCCAGGTCGTGCAGGATGTCGGCGTCGTCCCAGCGCAGCAGGCCGGAGGCAGGCTCGTGGCAATAGCCCTTCTCGGTGACGGTCAGGCTGACGATGCGCGTTTGCGGGTAGGCGATGCGCTCCAGCACCGCGTTGGGGTCTTCCTCGGCCACCATCACGCGCAGCACCGAGCCGACCACGCGCAGCGCCTCGCGCAGGCTGGCCGTCGGGGCCGCGTCGCGCGTGGCGAGCGTGTAGAGGCCGTCTTGCGGCGCCAGGGCGTCGCGCACGGCCGGGCTGCGCAGCGAGACGCCCAATATGCCCCAGCTGAGGTCGCCGCTGGCCTGCATGGCCAGATCGGTGACCAGCGCCTGGTGGGCGCGGTGAAAGGCGCCCAGCCCCAGGTGCACGATGCCGGGCGTGAGCCGTTCGCGGTCGTAGGCCGGGCGCTCCACGCCGGCGGGCAGATGGGAGAGAGACTTCGAATTCAAGCGTTCCAGCATGTTCACCAATGCCACAGAGTGCCATCGTGCGCCAGCCGGTTGACCGGCAGATAGGCGCGTTGGTAGGGGTATTTCGCGGCGAGCCCTTCGTCGATTTCCACGCCATGGCCCGGCGCCTCGCCAGGGTATAGCATGCCCTGCTCGTAGTGGTAAGCGTGGGGAAACACGGCATCGGTCTCCTCCGTGTGCCGCATGTATTCCTGGATGCCGAAATTGGGCGCCCAGATGTCGAAATGCAGGGCGGCGCCCAGGCAGACGGGAGAAAGGTCGGTGGCGCCGTGGCAGCCGGTGCGCACCTGGTACAGCGAGGCCAGGTCGGCGATGCGGCGCAGGTGCGTGATGCCGCCCGCATGCACCACGGTGGCGCGGATGTAGTCGATGAGCTGGTTCTGGATCAGGTCCTTGCAGTCCCAGATGGTGTTGAATATCTCGCCCACGGCCAGCGGCGTCACGGTGTGCTGGCGGATGAGTCGGAAGGCTTCCTGGTTTTCGGCGGGCGTGGCGTCTTCCAGCCAGAAGAGCCGGTAGGGCTCGAGCGCCTTGCCCAGCCGTCCCGCCTCGATGGGGGTGAGCCGGTGGTGCACGTCGTGCAGCAAATGCGTGTCCCAGCCCACGGCCTGGCGCAGGCGCTCGAAAAGCCGGGGCGTGTGATCGAGGTATTTCTCGGTGGACCAGTCGTGCTCCGAAGGCAGCGCGGCATCGGCGGGCTCGTAGAACATGCGGCCGCGCCCCACGCCATACACGGCATTCAGCCCGGGCACGCCGCTTTGCGCGCGGACGGCCAGGTAGCCCATGTCGCGGTAGCGCAGCACCTCGTCCACGGTTTCCTCGATGTCGCGGCCGTTGGCGTGCCCGTACACCATGACGCCGCTGCGGCTCCTGCCGCCCAGCAACTGGTAGAGCGGCATGCCCGCGGCCTTGGCCTTGATGTCCCAGAGCGCCGTGTCCACCGCGCCGATGGCCGCCATGGTGACCGGCCCGCGCCGCCAGTACGCGCCGCGGTACAGGTAGTGCCAGATGTCCTCGATCTGCTGCGGGTCGCGCCCCAGCAGGCAGGGCACGACGTGATCGGACAGGTAGGACGCCACCGCCAGCTCGCGGCCGTTGAGCGTCGCGTCGCCGATGCCCGACAGCCCTTCGTCGGTTTCGATCTTGAGCGTCACGAAATTGCGTCCCGGGCTGCACACGATGACCCGCGCGTCGGAGATTTTCATGGAGAGGCTCCTGTGGAGTAGACGCGGCCCCGCGCCGCTACATCACCGCGCCCAGTTGCCAGGGCACGAATTCGTTCTGGCCGTAGCCGTGTTCCTCGCTGCGCGTGCGGCGGCCGGAAGCCGTCTCCAGCATGCGCTGGAAGATGTGCTCGCCCATCTGCTCCACGCTTTGCGCGCCGTCGACCACTGCGCCGCAGTTGATGTCGATATCGTCGGATTGCCGCTGCCAGAGCGCGGTGTTGGTGGAGAGCTTGAGCGAGGGCGCCGGCGCACAGCCGTAGGCCGAGCCGCGCCCGGTGGTGAAACAGATGAGGTTGGCTCCGCCCGCCACCTGCCCGGTGGCCGAGACGGGGTCGTAGCCTGGCGTGTCCATGAAGACGAGGCCGCGCTCGCGCACCGCCTCGGCGTATTCGTAGACCGCCGTGAGATTGGTGGTGCCGCTCTTGGCGATGGCGCCCAGCGACTTTTCCAGGATGGTGGTCAGGCCGCCGGCCTTGTTGCCGGCCGAAGGGTTGTTGTCCATCTCGGCCTGGTTGCGCGCGCAGTAGTCCTCCCACCAGCGCAGCCGCGCCAGCAGCCGCGCCGCCACGTCGGGATGCTGCGCGCGGCGCGTGAGCAGGTGCTCGCCGCCGTAGATCTCGGGCGTCTCCGACAGAATGGCGGTGCCGCCATGGCGCACCAGCCGGTCCACGGCCGCGCCCAGCGCAGGATTGGCGCTGATGCCGGAATAGCCGTCGGAGCCGCCGCACTGCAGGCCCACGACGAGGTGGCTGGCCGGCACGGGCTGGCGGCGCGCCCGGTCGGCCTGCTCCAGCATGGCCCGCACCAGTTCGACGCCCCGCTCCACCGTCTTGCGGGTGCCGCCCGTTTCCTGGATGTTGAACGTGTGCAGCCGCGCGCTTTCGCGCAGACCCTCCTGTTCCATGAGGCCGCCGATCTGGTTGGTTTCGCAGCCCAGGCCCACCACCATGAGGGCGGCGAAATTGGGGTGGCGCGCATAGCCGCCCAACGTGCGGCGCAGCGCGCGCAGCGGCTCGCCGTCGGCGCCGGTGGCGCAGCCCGCGCCGTGGGTCAGGGCCACCACGCCGTCCACGTTGGGGTACGGCGCCAGCGCCTCGGGATGGATATCGCGCCGGAAGTGGTCGGCGATCGCGCGTGCGGCGGTGGCCGAACAGTTCACGCTGGTGAGGATGCCGATGTAGTTGCGCGTGGCCACCCGCCCGTCGGCGCGCACGATGCCGTCGAAACAGGCCGGCTGCGCCACGTAGTCGGTGGGGCGCGCGCCCTGCCCGACCGCATAGTCGCGCTCGAAGTCGGAGAACGCCAGGTTGTGCGTATGCACGTGCTGGCCCGGCGCGATGTCTTGCCGGGCCGTGCCGATGATCTGGTTGTAGCGCCGCACGGCTCGCCGGCGGCAATGGCGCGCAGGCCACCTTGTGGCCGGGCGGCACCAGCCCCGCCACGGTGACGCCCTCGCTCTCCAGGCGCTGCCCGCTGACGAGCTGGCGCCGCGCGATGACCACGTTGTCCGCCGGGTGGATGCGAATGACTGCCGTATCGGTCTGGAACATGGAGGGCTCCGCGGAAAAGGGCCGGGTTCAGCCGTCGATGAGCGCCGGATCCCAGGCGTGCACGCGCTGGCGCTGCTCGCCCAGGCCGGTGATGCCCAGCTTCATTTCGTCGCCCGCCTCGAGATAGACCGGCGCGGGCTTCTGGCCCATGCCGACGCCGGGCGGCGTGCCGGTGCTGATGAGGTCGCCCGGGTACAGCGTCATGAAGCGGCTCACGTAGGCCACCAGTTGCGCCACGCCGAACACCATGGTGCGGGTGCTGCCGTTCTGGTAGCGCTTGCCGTTGACTTCCAGCCACAGTTCCAGGTCTTGGGGATTGGGCACTTCGTCGGCCGTCACCAGCCACGGCCCTACCGGCCCGAAGGTGTCGCAGCCCTTGCCCTTGTCCCAGGTGCCGCCGCGCTCGATCTGGTATTCGCGCTCGGACACGTCGTTCACCACGCAATAGCCGGCCACGTGGGACAGCGCCTCGGCCTCGTCCACGTAGCGGGCCTTCTTGCCGATGACCACGCCCAGCTCCACTTCCCAGTCGGTCTTGACCGAGCCCCGCGGCAGCACCACCGGGTCGTTGCAGCCCGCCAGCGCGGAGGTGGGTTTCATGAAGATGACGGGTTCGGCCGGCACCTGCAGCCCGGCCTCGGCGGCATGATCGGCGTAGTTCAGGCCGATGCAGATGAATTTGCCCATGCCGCTCCAGGGCGGCGCGATCCGGCCGGGACTGGCCACCACGGGCAGGCCCGCCGCGTCCACGGCGCGCAGCCGCGCCAGCCCTTCGGGCGTGAGCGACTGGGCCGTGATGTCGGGCAGCACGGCGGAGAGATCCCGCACCCGCCCCTGGGCATCCACCAGCCCGGGCTTCTCGGCGCCCCGGGCGCCATAGCGCATGAGTTTCATGACGTGTTCCTTTGCTTGCGTTGTGTTCAGTTCGACCAGCCGCCGTCGATGACCTGGGCGGTGCCCGTGGTGAAGGCCGACTCGTCGCTGGCAAGATACACCGCCAGCGCCGCGATTTCCTCCGGGCGGCCGATGCGGCCCATGGGCTGGCGCGCCACGAAGGCGGCCTCCACGATCTCCCGCGTCTGGCCCGAGGCGCGCGCCTGCGATCGATGCGTCGCGCAGCGAGGGCGACTCCACGGTGCCGGGGCAGATGGCGTTGCAGCGCGCGCACGCGCGCCACGTAGTCGGCGGCCACCGCCTTGGTCAGGCCGATGACGGCGGCCTTGGTGGCGCCGTAGGCGCAGCGGTTGGGCGCGCCCTTGATGCTGGAGGCCACCGAGGCCATGTTGATGATGGATCCGCCGCCCCGCTCCAGCATGCCCGGCAGCAAGGCGCGGATCATGCGGTACATGGACCGCACGTTGAGCTCGAAGGAGAAATCCCAGGCGGCCTCGTCGCAGTCGAGAATCGCGCCCGCGTGCACGAAACCCGCGCCGTTGAACAGCACCTGCACGGGGCGGCGCGCGCCGCCAGCTGCGCGACCGCCTGGCCGTCGGTCACGTCCAGCACCTGGCGCCGGCAGCCTTGCAGCGTCTCCAGCGTGGCCGGGTTGAGGTCCACGGCCAGCACGTCCGCCCCTTCGGCGGCATAGGCTTCGGCGACCGCGCGGCCGATGCCCTGCCCCGCGGCGGTCACCACGGCGAGCTTGCCCTGCAATCTTCCTGACATGACGACTCCTTTCATTTGCCGGCCATGCCCATGACGCCGGGCAGCCAGAGCGTGATTTGCGGAATGTAGGTAATGGCCAGCAGCGCGACGAAAAGCGGCACCAGCCAGGGCAGGATCGCCATGGTGGTGCGCTCCACCGAGAGCCGGGCCACGCGCGCCAGCACGAACAGCACCATGCCCAGCGGCGGGTGCAGCAGCCCGATCATGAGGTTGAGCGTCATGATGAGGCCGAAGTGGATGGGGTCTATGCCCAGCTTGAGCACGATGGGCAGCAGAATGGGCACCAGGATGGTGATGGCCGCGATGGTGTCGATGAAGCAGCCCACGATCAGGATGAGCACGTTGGCCATCAGCAGGAAAACCCATTTGTTCTGCGTGACGCTCAGGATGGCGTCCGTAAGGGCCTGCGCGGCCTGGGTGGTGGTGAGCAGCCAGGCGAACACCGAGGCGGCCGTCACGATGAACAGCACCGAGGCGGTGGTTTCTATGGTGTCGAACGATGCCTTGGCCAGGGTGCGCAGCGTCATGGAGCGGTAGCGCACCAACCCGAGGAACAGCGCCCAGATCACCGCGGCCACGGCCGCCTCGGTAGGCGTGAACCAGCCCAGGGTCATGCCGCCGATGAGAATCACCGGCGCCATCAGCGCCATGACGGCCGAGAAGTTGAAGGTCCAGTCCAGCACGAGCAGCGCGGCGAAGGCGACGCCGGTGGCCAGGTTCGGAGACACGCCCAGACTGGTCATGATCCAGATGGCCAGCGGGAAGGCCAGCACAATGAGCACTTCCAGCGTAGCCCCGCCCAGCCGCTTCCAGTTGAAGGACACGTCGCCGCCCCAGTTGTTGCGCCGGGCGTAGTAGGCCACGGTGAGCATCATCAGGAGGGTGAGCACCGCACCCGGCAGCAGGCCCGCGAGGAACAGCGAGCCGATGGAGACGTTGGCCATCATGCCGTAGATGACGAAGGGCAGCGAGGGCGGGATGATGGGTCCCAGCGTGGCCGAGGCGGCCGTCACGCCCACCGCGAACTCGGTTTCGTAGCCATGGTCTTTCATGGCCTTGATCTCGATGGTGCCCAGCCCCGCCGCGTCGGCAATGGCCGTGCCCGACATGCCGGCGAACACTACCGAGCCGATGATGTTCACCTGCCCCAGGCCGCCGCGCATCCAGCCCACCAGCGCCACGGCGAAGTTGTAGATGCGCCCGGTGATGCCGGCGATGTTCATGAGATTGCGGCCAGGATGAAGAACGGCACCGCCAGCAGCGGGAACGACTCGACCCCCGCGATCATGCGCTGGGCGATCACCACGTCGGGCACGCTGCCCGTGGCCAGCAGGTACAACAGCGAGGCCCCGGCCATGGACACGGCCACGGGCAGGCCGAAGATCATCAACAGCAGAAAGGTTCCGATCAGGATTCCCATTTCCGGCTCCTCAATCCAGCGACTCGTAGGCGCCGGGATTCTCCAGGATGGAGTATCCCTGCCGCCAGTTGCGCGCCGATACCTGCAGCGAGCGCACGAACATCATCGCGAAGCCCGCCAGCGCCACCCAGTACACGCAAGCCTTGTTCCAGAACAGCGTGGTCATGGGCTCATCGCCCACCAGCTCGATGTACCGGTAAGTGAGCCACACGGTGTAGCCGAAGAAGGCCGTGCGCAGCACGTCGATCAGCGTGGCGCACACGCGCCCCACGGGGCGGGGCAGGTAGCGGTAGAGGAAATCCACCTGGATGTGGCGGCAGGCGCGCACGCACATGGCCGCGCCCAGGAAAACCACGCCGATGAGGCAGTACACCGCCAGCTCCTCGGTCCAGGCGTAGGAATCGTTGAGCACGTAGCGCGAGAAAAACTGCAGGAAGACCAGCACGGCCATGGCCCAGAACAGGGCCAGGCAGATCCAGTCTTCGGGCTGGTAGCCCTGGAGGCTGACCTCGTGGTGGTCGGCCTCTTCGAAACTCTGCACGATTTCCGCCGCCGAGGACGGCGCATGATGGACGGCGGCGGCCGGCGGCGCGAGGCCGGGGGCCGCCGCGGCGGCGGCTTTGGATTGAGTAGGCATGGGCGTTCCCCTTTCCGGTGTGCTGCGCTGGAAAACGGGCCGCGCGCGGCGGCCCGCGCTCGCTCACTTCACGGCCTGGATACGTTCCCAGTCCGATTTCTCGTAGCCGTACTGCTTGAACGGCACTTTCTCGAGCACGGTCTTGCGGAAGTCGCCGGTGTCTACCTCGACCACGTTCAAGCCGCGCTTGCGAAACACGTCCACCATCTTCTTCTCGTTCCCGGCCACTTCGGCCGAAGCCTTTTCGGCGGCTTGCTGGGCCACCTCGGTGAAGATTTTCTTGTCTTCGTCCGACAGGCTCTTCCACAACCTGCCCGAGATGACCGTATTCAGATGGTCCACGATGTGGCCGGTGAGAATAATGTTCTTCTGCACCTCGTAGAACTTCTTGGCCTCGATGGTGGTGAGCGGGTTTTCCTGGGCCTCCACGGTGCCGTTCTGCAGGGCCAGGTACACCTCGGCGAAGGCAATGGGCGCGGTATTGGCGCCACAGGCGCGCGGCATGGCCAGATAGGCCGCCACGTCGGGCACCCGGATCTTCAGCCCCTTCATTTCCGAGCACTTGGTGAAGGCCCGGTTGGAGGTGGTCTGGCGCGTGCCGTAGTAGGTGGTGGCGACGATGTGGTTGCCGCTTTTCTCGTCGTAGCCGCGCGTGAGTTCCTTGTAGATGTCGCTCTTGGTGTAGGCAATGAGGTGCGCGGGATCGCGGAAGATGTAGGGATAGTAGGTGACGCCGATGCGGGGGAAAGTCTTGGCCGCGAAGCTGGAGCCGGAGATGATGATGTCCACCGTGCCGAGCGTCAGCCCCTGGTTGATGTCGTTCTCCTTGCCCAGCTGCGATGCGGGATAGACATCGATGTGATAGCGGCCGCCGGTGCGCTTTTCGATCTCCTGGGCGGCCCACACCGAGGCAGTGTGGAACGGCTCGGAAGTTTCGTAGACGTGCGCCCATTTCAGCTTGGTCTGCGCCAGCGCGCTGCCGCCCGTGGCCAGTATGGCGGCGGCCAGCAGCGCCTTGAGGACGTTGCATCGTTTCATGTCGTCTCCTCCCTCGTGGGGGTTGAGGGTCCGGCGGATGTTGTTATGGCCGGCCCATGGGGGGTCAGTTTTCACATACGAGTTGCACCTTGGTACTGCGACTGCGATCGGCCGCCAGCTCGAACGCCTGCGCGGCGAGCGACAGCGGCAATTGCGCGCTCATCAGGGGCCGCACGTCCAGCCTGCGCGCGCGCAGGAAGGAAACGGCCCAATCGAATTCGGCGCCCGCGCGGAAAGCGCCCACGTAATCCAGCTCACGCGCCAGCGCATCGACGCGCTGGACGACGCGCAGAAGCGCAAAGTGCGCGGACGCCGCATCGGCATGATCTTCCAGGATCCGCTCACCTCGCTCGATCCGCTGCAGACGGTGGAAAGCCAGCTCGTCGAGACCATGCAGGCGCACCTGCGCCTTTCCCCGGCCGAGGCCCGCAAGCGCGCCGTGCAATTGCTGACGCAGGTCGGCATCGACAACCCGGAGCTGCGCGTCAAGCAGTATCCGCACCAGTTCTCCGGCGGCATGCGCCAGCGGGTCGTGATCGCGCTGGCGCTGTGCTGCGAGCCCGAGGTCATCATCGCCGACGAGCCCACCACGGCGCTGGACGTCTCCATCCAGGCGCAGATCCTCGACCTGCTGCGCCGCCTGTGCCGCGAAGAACAGGTGGGCATGATCATCATCACGCACGACATGGGCGTGATCGCCGACGTGACCGACCGCGTCGCCGTGCTCTACCGCGGCAAGCTGGTGGAGCAGGGCCCCACCGCCAAGATCCTGGGCAACCCCGACCATCCCTACACCCGCAGCCTGATCTCGGCAGTGCCGCGCCCCGACATCAAGCTCAAGCGGTTTCCCCTGGTGACCTACATCGAGGACGCCCGCGAGCCCGCACGCACGCTGGACATCTCCACCCACTGGCTGGGCCGGCGGCGCGACTTCGGCGCCTCCAGCGGCGGGCCGCTGCTGCAGGTGCGCGACCTGAGCATGCGCTTCGTGCTCAAGAGCGCGTTCTTCAAGCGCAACGAGCGCGCGCTGGACGCGGTCAAGCGCGTCAGCTTCGACATCGGCGAGGGCGAGGTGTTCGGCCTGGTGGGCGAATCCGGTTCGGGCAAGTCCACCGTGGCCCGCCTGATCTCCGGCCTGTACACGCCGACCGGCGGCAGCGTGTCGTTCGGCGCAGCCGAGCTCACGGCGCTCAAGGGCGAGAAGCAGCTCAACCCCTTCCGCCGGCAGATCCAGATGATCTTCCAGGATCCGTTCTCGTCGCTGAATCCGCGCATGCGCGTGCTGGACATCGTGGCCGAACCGATCCGTTTCCACCGGCTGTGCGCCACCGACGCCGAGACGCGGCAGGTGGTCGCCGACCTGCTGGACGTCGTGGGCCTGGGCGGGCGCGCCGCCGAACGCTATCCGCACGAATTCTCGGGCGGGCAGCGCCAGCGCATCTGCATTGCGCGCGCGCTGGCCACGCGGCCGCGCTTCCTCATCTGCGACGAGCCCACCTCGGCGCTGGACGTCTCCATCCAGGCGCAGATCCTGAACCTGCTGAAAGACCTGCAGGAGCAACTCGGCCTGACCATGCTTTTCATCAGCCATGACCTGCCCGTGATACGGCAGATGTGCGACAGGGTGGGCGTGATGCGCCATGGCGAGCTGCTGGAGGTGGCCGCCACCGAAGACCTGTTCGAGCGGCCCCAGCACGCCTACAGCCGGCACCTGCTCGGCCTGATGCCGCGGCTGCAGGCCATGTCCCGCGAGGGACTGGAAGTGGAACACACTGAAAGGAGCGGAACATGAAGCGCGAGCAACGGATTCTCTTCGTGGGCGGCAAGGTATTCGACGGACTGGGCCGCACCCTGCCGGGCCATGGGGTGCTGGTGGACGGCGGGCGCATCGCGCGTGTGGCGCCGGCCGCGGAATTCTCCGGCTACGCAGGCCGCAAGGTCGACACGGCCGGCATGACGCTCATGCCCAGCCTGGGCGACTGCCACGTGCACCTGGTCTACACCGGCGCGGCCGACCCGCACGCGCAGATGAACAAGCAGGGCCCGGCGCAGATCACGCTCACCGCGCTGGAGAACGCGCAGGCGGCGCTGCGCGGCGGCATTACCGCGGTGCGCGACTGCGGCGGCAAGGACTACCTGGAATTCGGCGTGCGCGACGCCATCGCGCGCGGCGTCTTTCCCGGCCCCACCATCCGCGCCTCCGGCCGCATCATCTGCATGACGGGCGGCCACGGCAACCGCATCGGCCGTGTGGCCGACGGCTGCGACGACGTGGTGAAGGCCGTGCGCGAACAGGTGCACGCCGGCTGCGATCTGGTGAAGATCATGGCCACGGGCGGGGTCATGACGCCGGGCGTGAACCCCATGGACGCCCATTACAGCTTCGAGGAAATGAAGGCCGGCGTGCACGAAGCCAAGCGCTTTCGCAAGAGCACGGCCAGCCATGCGCAGGGCACCGAGGGTATCCTCAACGCGGTGCGCGCCGGCATCGCTTCCATCGAGCACGGCATCTTCATGGACGACGCCTGTCTGCGCGAGATGCTGGAAAGCCAGACCTACCTGGTGCCCACCATCGCGGCGGTGCGCAACATCATCGCCAACGCCGACAACGGCATCCCGGCCTACGCGGTGGAAAAGGCGCGCGCGGTGGAACAGCGCCACCGCGAGTCCTTCCAGATGTACTACCGGGCGGGCGGCCGCATCGCGCTGGGCACCGACGCGGGCAGCCGTTCAACCTGCACGGCGAGAACGCCATGGAGCTGGCGTACATGGTGGAGTTCGGCATGACGCCGGTGGATGCCCTCATCGCGGGAACCTCGCGTGCGCACGACCTGATGGGACTGGACGGACACGGGTCGGTGGCCGAAGGCAACCACGCCGACCTGCTGCTGGTGCAGGGCGACCCCGCCGAAGACATCATGAAAGCGGCCGACAAGCGCTTTCACGTGGCGGTGCTGCGCGGCGGCGAACTGGCCGCCGGCGAGCTGCCGGCCTGAACGGGCCGGCCCGGCGTGGAGCGCCCTGGCATGGGGGCCGCCCCCGCCGCCTTCCTCAGCGGCCGCCGGCCGCGGCGCCGCTCAACGCCATCATGAGGAACTGCTCCACCGGCATTTTCTTGCCGTTGAAGTCCACCTGGCCGTCGGCGTAGCTGAGCGTGGATACGATGTTGTCGTTTTCGAGCTTGGCCACGCCCATGGCGCCGGCCATGGTGCCCAGCATCTCGGCCTGACCCTTGGCGGTGCTGAGCGCGCGCTCGGCCGGCACGCCCTGCAGCTGGGCCTGCGTGGACAGCAGGTCGGCCATATTGGCCTTGGACAGCACCAGCTTCGCGTCCAGCTTGTGGATGACCTGCATCAGCACGTCCGGCAGCGGATCGTCCAGGTTCGGGGCCGCGCCGAGCTGGGTGTCCACGGCGAAGGTGGACGTGCCGTTGGCGGTGCGCAGTTCCAGCGGCGAAAGCGACAGCGTGGGGTTGCCGGCCAGCAGCTGCGCCAGCGCGGCCTTCATGGCGGCGCTTTCCTCGGGCGTGAAGTCCGGCGCTTCGTGGAGGTCGGCGCCCTGGGCCAGCGCGCGGCGCGAGGCCTGCTCATAGGTGCTGTTGAGCGACTTGAGCGCCTTGGGGTCGAGGTTCCTGGACGCCAGCGCCAGGCGCATGCCGGCCACGTCCTTGTCCTGCACGCGGATCATGCCGAAATCCACCGACACGTCGCCGGCCAGGCCCTTGTCGCTCTCGGCCATGTCGACGCCGATCACCGTGTCCTTGAAACGCATCGGCGGCTGGCCGGCGGACGACAGGGTCCAGTCCTGGAGCGTCAGCTTCTGCTTGCCCAGGAACAGGTCTTGCGCGCCGGGCGTGACGTCGCTGTCCAGCGTGAGGCCCTTCATGTCCATGGTGACCACGCCGCCGTCCTCGGGCGAAGGCGAGGCCATCGACAGGCTGTCGCTCTGCAGCTTGAGCACGGTGTGCTTGGTGGCCATGGTGTGGCTCACCTGGCCCTTCAGGCCGGAGAACGCCACCGAGTTCTGGTCTTTCGAGTACGACGCCGGGGCGATGGCGAAATCGCCCTCCACCTGGCGGCCGTAGCTCACGGTGTAGTTGCCCGCCACGGGCGCGTCGCCCTTGCTGGCGGCGAACCACGCCTTGACGAAGGGAGTTTCCTCGAGCTGGAAGCGGCTGGCCACCAAGACCGGCGCCAGATTGCCCGACTTCAGGCTGGAGAGCGGGAAGGGGCCGTGATCCAGGTGTTCGACGAACTGCAGCGCTTCTTCGCGGGCCGGCTTGCCGTCTCCGGCGGGCAGGGAGAACGTCACCTGGTAGCGTTCCGTGGAGGAAAACACGCCGCGCTCGAACGAAAGCAGCTCGATGACCGGCTGCACGCCCCACCCCTCGCTGGCCTTCTGCAGCTGGACGTTGCCGTCGGCGATAGCCTGTCGGACGAATTCCTCGGCCTTCTTGCCGGTGTACCAGGCCGTGCCGGTCCAGACCGCCCCGAGCACCACGATTACGCCCGCTATTGCCGCCTTTTTCATAACCCACCTATAGAACAGAAATGTTTCAGATCCCGGAGCGCGGGATTATAGGTAGCGATTCTCCGGGAAAACTCTGATTTCGTTGAGAGATACAGCAATCTGCTACATATTTATACGGTCCGTCGGATTTTTCTGAATGACGCCATCCCACATCAGCTACAATCCCGCCGTGTGCTTCGCCAATCTGCACACGTCCGCAGGCCTTTCGCCGCCTAGCCACGCCCGTACGGGCGCTTCCCTTTTCTCCTTGTTCGTATGCCTGGATTGGAGTCACTCAACTTGAGCGACGGGCTGCCGCTGGAGTTGTTTTGACTACGTCTATTTCTTTCGCCGACCTCGGGCTGGCTGATTCCCTGTTGCGCGCCATTGCCGAAACCGGCTACACCGCTCCCACCCCCATCCAGGCCCAGGCCATCCCGCTGGTGCTCAAGGGCGGCGACCTGCTTGCCGCCGCCCAGACCGGCACCGGCAAGACCGCGGGCTTCACCCTGCCCATCCTGCACCTGCTGCAGGCCCGCAAGCCGGCCGCCCGCAAGCCCGGGGCGCCGCGCTGCCTGATCCTCACCCCCACCCGCGAGCTCACCGCCCAGGTGGCCGAATCGGTGCAGACCTACGGCAAGCACACCCGCCTGAGCTCCATGGTGATGTTCGGCGGGGTCAACATCAATCCGCAGATCGCGGCGCTGAAAAAGCCGGTGGACATCCTGGTGGCCACGCCCGGCCGCCTGCTGGACCACTGCGGCCAGAAGACGGTGGACCTGTCGGCCGTGGAAATCCTGGTGCTGGACGAAGCCGACCGCATGCTCGACATGGGCTTCATCCGCGACATCCGCAAGATTCTGGCGCTGCTGCCCAAGCAGCGCCAGAACCTGCTGTTTTCCGCCACTTTCTCCGACGAGATCCGTGCCCTGGCGCACGGCGTGCTCAACAACCCGGGCGAAGTCTCGGTGACGCCGCGCAACACCGCCACCGAACTGGTGACGCAGACCGTGCACCTGGTCGAACAACACCACAAGCGCGACCTCATCAGCCACATCATCCGCGAAAGCGGCTGGCACCAGGTGCTGGTGTTCACCCGCACCAAGCACGGCGCCAACCGCCTGGCCGAGAAGCTGGTCAAGGACGGCCTGACCGCCGCCGCCATCCACGGCAACAAGAGCCAGTCGGCGCGCACGCGCGCCCTGTCCGGCTTCAAAGACGGCTCGGTCACCGTGCTCGTGGCCACCGACATCGCCGCGCGCGGCCTGGACATCGACCAGCTGCCCCAGGTGGTGAACTTCGAACTGCCCAACGTGCCCGAAGACTATGTGCACCGCATCGGCCGCACCGGCCGTGCGGGCGCCACGGGCGCCGCGGTGTCGCTGGTCGACAGCAGCGAAATCAAGCTGCTGCGCGACATCGAGCGTCTCATCAAGAAGACCATCGAACGCAAGCCGGTCGAGGGCTGGACGCCGCCCGCCACCAGCGCCGCCGCGTTCGAGCGCCTGGAGCGCGACGAAGACAACCGCCAACCGCGCGGNCCGGCCAGGCGTGGGCCCGGCCAGGCCGGCTCTGCCTGGGCCTGGTCGGCGAACAGGTGCACCGCCAACTGGAAGGCGGCGTCCAGCTCCGCGGGGTCGAGGTGCCCGGGCCAGCTTTCCTGCGCGCTTTCGCGCAACTCGGCCAGCACGGTGCGCTCGTCCAGGCGCCAGCCGCGTTCGACCCGCTGGTAGGCCGGGCCGTAGTCCAGCCCCACCGCCCGGGTCAGCGCCGCGTGGCGCGCCGCATCGAAGTCGGCGTCGCGCCCGGGGGGCGAGGCCAGGGGGGCGCGCAGCAGGGCGTCGCCGGGCTCGGCCAGGATGCGGGCGCTGGCGTGCACGGTCCATGGCGCGTCTTCGCCCGTGGGCCGGGCGCGGATGAGCAGCCGTCCGTCCTCGGCCTCGATGTGGGTGCGCAGCAGCCGCGACGGCGAGGGCCCCAGCAGCAGGGGGGCGTGGATTTCCAGGTTCTCGATTTCCACGAAGCCGGACGGCTGGCGCTGCAGCGCGGCGGCCCAGGCGGTTTCGGCATAGGCCGCGCCCGGGAACACCGCCGCCTCGCCCACGCGGTGGTCGGCGAGCTGGGGATGGGTGTGCGTGTCGATCCGGCTTTCCCAGGCGCATTCGTGCTGCGCCAGGCGCCAGCCGAGCAGCGGGTGCACCGCATGGCGCTGCAGCAGGCCCTGGGTCTGCGGCGTGTCGGGGTGCCAGTGGCGTTCGCGCTGCCAGGGATAGGCGGGCAGCACGTGAGGGCGGCCGGGCGCGGGAAAGTACGCGCGCCAGTCGGGTTCCGCGCCCGCCAGCAGGATTTGCGCGGCCACGGCCCGCACGCGCGACGGATCGTCTTCGCCGCGGCTCAGCGTGGCCAGCACGCGGCCGTCGCCCCGGTCTTTGACCGCCTCGGAAAGATAGCCGCGCAGCACCGGATGCGGGCCGATCTCCACGAACAGGCCGTGGCCGGCCTGCACGGCCTGGGCCGCGGCCTGCTCGAACTTCACGGGCAGGCGGACGTTGCGCCACCAGTAATCGGCGTTCAGCGCGCCGGCGGCCAGTTCGCCGCCGCGCAGCACCGCCACGTGAAAGCGCTTGTCGGCCGCTTTCATGATGTCTTCGGCGGGGTCGCCCTGCACCAGCAGCAGGTCGGCGTGGTTGCCTTCGGCCACCGACCCGTGTCCGTCCAGTCCCATCAGGTCGTGCGCACGCGAGGTTCCCGCGATGAGGGCATCCACCGGCGTCATGCCGAACTCCACCATGTACGCCAGCTCCATGGCGTTCTCGCCGTGCAGGTTGAACGGCGTGCCCGCGTCGGTGCCCAGCGCGATGCGGCCGCCCGCCCGGTAGTACATCTGGAAGGACTCGCGGTGGCGCTGTTCCACCGCGCGCGCCTTTTCCACCGCGTAGGCCGGGATGCCGTTGTCGGCGTTGGCGATGATGTTGCGCACCGCCGCGATGGTGGGCACCAGGTAGGTCTGGCTTTCCAGCATCTCGCGCAGACAGGCGTCGTCCATGAAGATGCCGTGCTCGATGGAAGCGATGCCGGCGCGCACCGCGTTGAGGATACCCTCGGTGCCCTGCGCATGGCTGGCCGTGCTCTTGCGAAAGCGCTTGGCTTCGTGCACGCCGGCCTTCATTTCCTCGAAGCTGTAATGGGCGTCCATGGGGTTCACGCCCGGCGTCATGACCCCGCCCGTGGCCATGATCTTCACCAGATCGCAGCCGGCGTGCACCTGTTCGCGCACGGCCTTCACCACGTCGTCGCAGCCGTCGGCCACACGGCCGATGCGGTTGCCGTGGCCGCCCGTCATGCAGATGATGCGGCCGGAGGCGCGGATGGTGGGGCCGGGAAAGACGCCGCGCGCGATGGCGTCGCGCACGCCGAATTCCAGGTAGTCCTTGCCGCCGCAGTCGCGCACCGCGGTAATGCCGCCGCGCAGCGCCGCCTGCGCGTTCTCCAGCGCGGTGAGCGTGATCTGCGCCGGGCCCTGCTTGTTCATCTGCGCGTGCGGGTCGGCCGCGCCGGTGTAGACCAGGTGCACGTGGCAGTCGCCCAGGCTGGGCATGAGCGTCATGCCGGCCGTGTCGACCTTGCGGCCTGCGTAGCCGGAGAATTCCGCGGCCGGCGCCACACGCGCGATGCGCCCGCCGTCCACCAGCACCCCATGGCCCGGCAGGGTGCGGCCCAGTCCGTCGAATACCTTGCCGCCCACGAAGAGAATCCGTTGCTCGCGCTTCATGTTCCGCTCCTTTCAGTGTGTTCCACTTCCAGTCCCTCGCGGGACATGGCCTGCAGCCGCGGCATCAGGCCGAGCAGGTGCCGGCTGTAGGCGTGCTGGGGCCGCTCGAACAGGTCTTCGGTGGCGGCCACCTCCAGCAGCTCGCCATGGCGCATCACGCCCACCCTGTCGCACATCTGCCGTATCACGGGCAGGTCATGGCTGATGAAAAGCATGGTCAGGCCGAGTTGCTCCTGCAGGTCTTTCAGCAGGTTCAGGATCTGCGCCTGGATGGAGACGTCCAGCGCCGAGGTGGGCTCGTCGCAGATGAGGAAGCGCGGCCGCGTGGCCAGCGCGCGCGCAATGCAGATGCGCTGGCGCTGCCCGCCCGAGAATTCGTGCGGATAGCGTTCGGCGGCGCGCCCGCCCAGGCCCACGACGTCCAGCAGGTCGGCGACCACCTGCCGCGTCTCGGCGTCGGTGGCGCACAGCCGGTGGAAACGGATCGGTTCGGCCACGATGTCCAGCACGCGCATGCGCGGATTCAGCGACGAGAACGGATCCTGGAAGATCATCTGGATCTGCCGGCGGAAGGGGTTGAGCTGCTTCTCGCCCTTGAGCGCCGTGAGCTCGGCTGCGCCGAACGACACGCTGCCGCCGGTCGGCGTGTACAGGCCGGAGATCAGGCGGGCCACGGTGGACTTGCCCGAACCGGATTCGCCCACCAGGCCGAACACCTCGCCCTCGCCGATGTCGAAGCTGACGCGCTTGACCGCGTCCAGCGCGCGCTCGTTGCGCTTGAAGAACGCGCTCTTGAGCACGAAGCGCATGCTCAGGTCGCGCACCTGCAGCAGCGGCCCGCCGCTGGAGGCGCCGAAGTCGCGCCGCCGGCCCAGCCAGTGGGTGGAGATGTCCAGCGTGCGTGCGGGCTCGCGGGCGTCCTCGATGTAGGTCACCAGGGGAAACCGCTTGAGCTTGATGTCGGGGCGCGGCACTGCCGAGATCAGGCTGCGGGTGTAGGGATGGTCGGGGTTGCCCAGGATCTTGGCGGTGGGGCCCTGCTCCACCAGCTTGCCGCGGTAGAGCACGGCGACGCGGTCGGTCACGTCGGCGATCACGCCCATGTCGTGCGTGATGATGATCATGCCCACCTGTTCTTCGCGGCACAGGCGGCGCAGCAGGTCGAGGATCTGCGCCTGGATGGAGACGTCCAGCGCCGTGGTGGGCTCGTCGGCGATGATGACCTCGGGCTCGCAGCACAGCGCCAGCGCGATCACGACCCGCTGGCGCATGCCGCCGGAGAACTGGTGCGGATACTGCTTGACGCGCAGCTCCGGGTTGTCGATGCCGACCTGCGTCAGCAATTGCACGGCGCGCTTGCGGGCCTCGGCCGGGGAAAGGCGCAGGTGCGCCTGCATGGTCTCGACGAGCTGGCTTTCCACCGTCTGCAGCGGATCGAGCGAGGTGAGCGGATCCTGGAAGATCATGCCGATGCGGCGTCCGCGCACTTTGCGCTTCTGCGCGTCGTCCAGCGCGTCGATGCGCTCGCCGTCCAGCCTTACCTGGCCGCCCGCCAGCCGGCCGGGAGACTCCAGCAGCCCGATCACGGCATTGCCGATGGTGGACTTGCCGGCGCCGGACTCGCCCACCACGCCCAGGATCTCGCCTTTTTCCAGGGCCAGGGACACGCCGTCCACCGCCACCAGCGTGCCGCGCCGGCTGGGGAACTCGATGCGGATGTCGTCTATGTTGAGCAGGGCCATGGCTTCCTCAGCGCAGCTTGGGGTTGAGCGCGTCGCGCAGCCAGTCGCCCAGCAGGTTCACCGACAGCACCAGCGCCACCAGCGCGATGCCGGGAAAGATCGAGATCCACCACATGCCCGAGAACAGATAGCTGTTGCCGATGCGGATCAGCGTGCCCAGCGACGGCGCGGTGGGCGGCACGCCCACGCCGAGGAAGGACAGCGTGGCCTCGGTGATGATGGCGACGGCCAGGTGGATGGTGGCGATGACCAGCACCGGCCCCATGACGTTGGGCAAAATGTGGCGGCGCAGGATGGTGAAGGGGCCGATGCCGATGAGCCGGGCCGCCTGCACGTATTCCTTGTTGCGCTCCACCAGCGTGGAGCGCGCACCGTGCGCGCGTACTGCACCCAGCCGGAAATGCCGATGGCGAAAATGAGCACGTAGAGGGCCAGCTCGTCATGCATGTCGCGCGGCAGGATGCCGCGCGCCACGCCGTCGATCAGCAGGGCCACGAGAATGGCCGGGAACGAAAGCTGCACGTCCGCCACGCGCATGATGAAGCTGTCCAGGCGGCCGCCCGCATAGCCGCTGACGAGGCCCAGCGACACTCCCAGCACCATGGAGAAGAGCACCGACGCGAAGCCCACCAGCAGCGACACGCGCGAGCCATACAGCACCGCGGAAAGAATGTCGCGTCCCTGGTCGTCGGTGCCGAGCAGGAAGTCCGGGCTGCCGCCTTCTTCCCACGAGGGCGGCGTATTGGCGTCCATGATGTTCAGGGAGGCCAGGTCGAAGGGGTTGTGCGGCGCGACCACGGGCGCGAACACCGCGCCCAGGACGATGGCCAGCGTGACGATGGCGGCGATGACGGCGCCGGGCGTGCGCTTGAAGCTGTGCCACAGGTCGCTGTCGGCGGCGCGCGCGAAAAACGGGGCGATGCGGGTGTTCATGGGGAGTCCTTTGCCGTCCGGCCTATTTGCTCTGCACGCGCAGCCGCGGATCGACGGCGAAGTACAGGAGGTCCACGATCAGGTTGATGACCACGAACATGAACGCGATGAGCACCAGGTAGGCCGCCATTACGGGAATGTCCACCATGCTCACCGCCTGGATGAAGAGCAGCCCCATGCCGGGCCACTGGAATACGGTTTCGGTGATGATGGCGAAGGCGATGATGGAGCCGAGCTGCAGCCCCGTGATGGTGATGACCGGCACCATGGTGTTCTTGAGCGCATGGCGGAAATTGATGAGCCGCTCGGGCAGGCCCCGCGCGCGCGCGAACTTGATGAAATCCGCCCGCAGCACTTCCAGCATTTCGGCGCGCACCAGCCGCATGATGAGCGTCATCTGGAAAAGCGCCAGCGTGATGGCCGGCATGATGAGCGCGAGCAGCCCCGACTTGGTGAGCAGCCCGGTGGTCCACCAGCCCAGGCTGACCACGTCGCCGCGCCCGAAGCTGGGCAGCCAGCGCAGCTGCACGCCGAAAAAGAGGATGAGCAGGATGCCGATGAGAAAGGTCGGCAGCGAGATCCCGGCCAGCGACAGCGCCATGAAGGCCTTGGACAGCACGCCGCGCCGCCTGAGCGCGGTGTAGATGCCCATGGGAATGCCCAGCGCCAGCGCCATCACGGCCGAGACGATGGAAAGCTCCAGCGTGGCGGGCAGGCGTTCTTCGATGAGCTCGCTCACGGGACGGCGATGGCGGTACGAAATGCCGAAATCGCCGCGCGCGGCGTTCGCCACGAAATGCGCGTACTGCACCACGAACGGGTCGTTCAAGCCGAGCTGCTCGCGCAATTGTTCGCGCTGCTCGGGCGTGGTGTCCTGGCCCACCATGCTCGCGACGGGGTCGCCCACGTAGCGGAACATGGAAAAGGCAATGAGCGCCACGGTCAGCATGACGAGCAGCGCCTGGAACAGCCGGTTGGCAATGAAGGAAAGCATGTGCGGGTGCCCTCTCAAGAAAACACCGGGACGCCCCAAGTTTTCTTGCCTCCCGCGGGAGGCGCGACCGGCGCCGCGTCGGGGGCGCCGTTCCCAGGCCGGACGGGGGCCGGCGGAAAACCGGCGCGGGCGGCGGGCCCGCGCCGGGCGAGGCATGCCGCTAGGGCATGACGACGTTGCGCAGGTCGAGCACGTCGTCGGCGCGCTGGATGACCTGGATGCCTTCCTTCACGCCCCAGGACATGGGCTGCTGGTGCAGCGGCAGGTAGCCGTAGTCCGCGCGCACGATGCCGAAGGCTTCCTTGATCATCTCGTTGCGCTTGGCCTGGTCGGTTTCCACGCCGATCTTGGCGGTGAGCTCGTCGACCTTCTTGTTGCAATAGCCGCCCAGGTTGAACTGCCCAGCCGCGGTCTTGGCGTCGCGGCAGGCGGCGAGGTTCAGGAGCGAGTTGTGCGCGTCGGTGGAGCTCGGCGTCCATCCCAGCATGTACATGCTGGTCTGGTTGCCCGCCTGCAGCAGGATCTTGCCGAAGTACTTGGACTTGGTCTGCGCGAGCAGGTTGATCTTGATGCCCACGCGGGCCAGCATGCCGGCCACGGCCTGGCAGACCTTCTCGTCGTTGACGTAGCGGTCGTTGGGGCAGTCCATGGTGACGGAGAAGCCCTTCGGATAGCCGGCCTCGGCAAGAAGCTTCTTGGCGCGGGCGGGATCGGGCTTGTAGGGCTCGCCGAAGGACGGATCATAGCCGTTGATGGACGTGGCGATCAGCGAGCCCAGCGGCTTGGCCGCGCCGCGCATGATCTTCTCGTTGATGGCCTTGGTGTCCACCGCCAGCACCACCGCCTCGCGCACCTTGGGGTCCTTGAAGGGATTCTTGCCCTTGACGTCCGAGAACAGCAGTTCGTCGCGGCTCTGGTCCATGCCGATGAAGATGGCGCGCGCCTCGGGCGCGGTCAGGGGCTTGACGCCCTTGGCGTCTTCCAGCCGCTTCCAATCCTGCACGGGCACGGGCTGCACCACATCCATTTCGCCGGAGATCAGCGCGGCCACGCGGGTGGCTTCCTGCGTGATGGGCTGGAAGATCACCTCATCGATGTTGGTCTTGATGTTCTTGTCCCAGTAGCCGTCGAAGCGCTTGAGCACCGTCTTTACGTCGGGCTGGCGCTCCACCAGCATGAACGGGCCCGTGCCGTTGGCGTGCAGGTTGGCGTAGTTGCCCTGGTTGTCGCCCTTGACGTTGGTGGCCTCGGTGGTGTTGTGCTTCTCGGACCACGATTTGCTCATGATGTAGAGAAACACCCATTCGCGCGGCAGGATGGGGTTGGGCGTGGGGGTGGTGACCTCGATGGTGTAGTCGTCGATCTTCTTGATGTCCGAGGCCTTGGCGCCGTAGCCCTTCATGTCGGAGCCGGGCGTGAGGCTGCGTTTCCAGGAGAAGATGACGTCGTCCGCGGTGAAGGGGGAGCCGTCGTGGAACTTCACGCCCTTGCGCAGCTTGAAGACCCATTTCGTGGGCTCGGGGTTTTCCCAGCTTTCGGCCAGCAGCGGCACCAGCTTGAGGTTGCCGTCGTAGCCGGCGAGCGTTTCGTAGATGTTGCCCTGGAAACCCAGCGTGAAGGTTTCGTTCAGGGCCATGGGGTCCATGGACGTGGCATCGCCCTGATAGGACCAGTGAAAGGTCTTGGCCGCCGCCGCGCCGCTGAATGCCAGCGAGGCGGCCAGCGTTGCCGCCAGCGCCGCTTGTTTGAAGAATCGGGTAGTACGCATAGCCCTGTGCTCCATGATGCGCGGATGCGCGCGACAGAAGTGGATAGGGCCCGGGCCCCTGTTTGGAGCCGGGGCATGGCATTGCTGCTTACGACGAAAAGCGGACAGGGGCACGGCGCGGCATGCGCGCGGCGATACAAAAAACGGCTTCGCAGGACTTCGACTTCACGATAGACCCAACCCCTTTTGACGAGCATGGCGGGCAATGCCCGCCAGCGCAGAACGAATCTTATAGAGCCATTCGTTTAAGCGTCAATTGGTTTGGATTGGGGTTAGTACGGGGGGAGATGCCGGCCGAAGCGGGTGCGGACGCGGCCCGCGATGCGCATGTGCGCGGATTCAGGCGGCGTGCGGCGCGTCGGCCGCGAGCGCGCGCGCCAGCTCGGCGGCCACCTGCTTGCGCCGCTCGCTGTCTTCGTAATGGCCGCCCAGCGCCGACCATTCCGGCCGGCTGCGCGCCTCCTTGAGTGCATCGGGCAGCGGTCCGGCGCGCCAGGCGTCGTCGTCGGGATGCGCCGGTTCCAGCGGCTCGCGCGCCGCGTGGCCGCGGCGTTCCAGCGCTTCGATGAGATGGCGCTGCGGCAGCGCCAGCAGGCGCAGCACCGGATCGTCCACGCTGATTTCGCGCCAGCCGCGCAGCTTGCCCGCCACGCGCCTGCCCAGTTTTCCACGCCCTGCCACAGGCCGCCAGCAGCCGCGCCGATCAGCATGCCGGTGCCCAGGCTCAGGCCCGCGCTCAGCAGGTCGACCGCCGCGCCGGCCATGGCGCCGGCGGCCGCGCCCACGCCCACCTGCACGCCCATGTCCTTGAGCGCCTGGGGATGGAACAGGTCCATGCTCCAGCGCTCGCCGGCAAGCGGCAGCGTGTCGGCATGAAAATCGGATGGGCGGAAGTTGTAGAGCGCCAGCAAGGCATCGACGCAGCCCTGTTCGCGCTGCCGCACCTGGTTGCGCAGCGTCTGCGATGCGCGCGCGAGCGCCGCTTCGTCGCTCGGGCTGGCCCGACTATAGCGCTCGCCCACCTTGCCCGATCCCTCTAGCTTCACCGTAATCTTTTCCGAGGGGACGAAACGCGAGCCCGTGATGCGCGTCGTCTTCTCGCTGATCTGCTCATAGCGGCATTCGCGCATGTCCAGCCGGCCGCCGGCGAAAAACTCCTCGTAGGGGTTGGAGCGCTCGTACATGGCGTGCCCCGCCACCGACGCCACGGTGCAACGCTGCTCGGGATGCATGGCGGTTACGCACACGTCGTCGTGGCTGATTTCCCCCATGACCGTCTCCTTGCCCCCGTACGGCTCGGCGCAGAAAGAGGCGCATTCCAGCACCTTGCCGAGGTAGTACGCCTGGTCGGCGGCATAGCCGTGATGCAGCGCCGGCGCGGCGAACACCGCTGCATCGGAACTGCGTCCGCCGATGATCACGTCCGCGCCGGCCTCCAGCAGTTTCAGGTACGGCTGCACGCCCGCCACGGCCACGATGCGGTCGGTGGCATCCAGCTCGGCCTCGCTCAGGTCGGCATAGCCATCCAGGCCCGTCACGGTCTGGCCTTCGCGCAGCTTGCGCCGCACGAAAGCCGGGTCCACTTCCGAATAGAAATAGCCGATCTTGAACGGCGCCAGCCCGTGCTTGCGCGCCAGCTCCTTGATGATGCTCACATACAGGTCGACCCGGCTGTTCGAACCCGTGTCGCCGGCCGAGCCGATGATCATGGGCACGCCCAGCTCGCGCGCGGCCAGCAGCATCTGCTCCAGGTCATGCCGCTGCCAGGCTTCGGGGCTGGTGGAGGTATCCGACCCCAGCGGCACGGGGCCCACGTCGTCGCTGCCGGAATCGGCCGCGATGTAATCCGGCCCGGCCTGAACGCTGGCGCGGAAGCTCTCGACACGCAGCGGCGCAAAGCCGAGGTGCCCATTGGGACAAATGATTTTCAAAGAAGGCATATGTCTGGCTCAGGTAAAAGAAATGCCACGCGGGGAATGCCACGCGGCGCGTGGCCTCCTCATTCATGCAAAAGCCATGCCATGTGCCCGTCCCAGCCAAACCCCCTTGAAATCAAGATCTTGGCCGGTTGCCCTGCTTACTGATTCGCGCGTATTTCACGCTTATGCGCGATTTACCCGCACCAGCCTCCAACGCCCGGTTTCGGATCATCGGACCAGGATGGGACCGCGGGACGAAAAAAAGCCGGCGCCAAGGCGCCGGCCTGTCTGGATCGGTGAAGAACGCCGGTCAGGCGTAGGAAGTGGGAGCGTTGCCTTCGAGCAGCGCCAACCAGCCGCGGATGAGCCGGTACAACACCCACACCACCGTGGCCACCACGCCCACCCATCCGATGAAGATCAGCGTGGCAATGAAGCTGATGGCCAGCCACAGCAGCGCCCACCAGAACGTGCGCAGCAGCCAGTCGAAATGCGAGGCATAGACAGTGCCGGCGGCATCCGACCGCTTCAGGTACATCAGCACCACGGAAGCCAGCGTCGCGATACCCAGGAAACCACTGGTGATGAAGCCCAGGGCATACAGGCCGTAAGCCACGTGGGTCAGCGTGCGCAGGTCCGGCGTGGCGCCGGTTACGGGGGTCTGAGTATCACTCACGATAACGCTCCATCGAATTGATTGAGCCAATCTTACCGCACAAAGCGGACCCTCCCGCCGTCGTTGTTATTTGGGCACAACCAGTATTGACGCGGGTTGCGAGGCCATTTTCATGCCCGCCGCGCCTTGCCCGCGGCGCGGCGTAGGCGCCGGTGCGGCCGGATTTCGTACTGGCGCGGGCCCTGGGGAGG
>NZ_LHSJ01000005.1:0-48271 GCF_001270295.1 Achromobacter sp. DMS1
TGTCCTGCCAGGCGCTCAGCACGCCGGAAAACGCCGTGAAGAGGCAGATCCAGGCTTTGCGCCACCATGCCAACGGCGCCCGCCTGGCTCGCCGCATGGACCAGGTTGCGCGTGCCGGTTTCACGGATGCGCGCGTTGCGCGCGCCGTCTCGGCGGCCCGGGCGGGGTCGTGCAGCGTGGCCAGATCCGTCAACTGGTGCATGATGCTGGCCGGGCGGATGCGCATCAGCGCGACGGCAAGCGCCTCGGCGTCGAACACATCCACCACCACCGGGTGCACGCCTGCCGTTTCCAGCCGGGCGGCCCGGTCCGCATGCCGGGTGCTGCCGTATACCTCGTAGCCGGCCGCGCGAAGCAGCGGGATGAGCGCCGTGCCGATGGCGCCGGTGGCGCCGGCGAGGAAAATTCTTTCTTGCATGACAGGTCACCGATCAAAACCGAGAGGCTTGCAGCGTAGGCCGACGCATGGCCCAGCAAAAAGAACCATGAATGAAATAAAAAACCAGGACATGGAGCCTGCCCCCGGACTGCCGTCGGCCGGGCCGCAATGCCGGGACGCCGCGCCATCCGGTATTTCCCTGGTTTTCCAGGATGCGCGAGGCGGCAAAATTGCCTTACTCGGACGCATGAAAAAGTGTAAAAATGTATGACTTTCGCCGTCGCTGCGAAAATCCTGGGGACGAGCGTCGATGACGCGCAAGTATGTAATCGGAATAACCGTAATCCTGGCCGCCGCGGGAGCCCTGCTCCCCATCGGCTTTGTCCTGCACATGTCCTGGAGCCGCGCCGTCGCCCAGGAGCAGCATCACCTCGATAACCAGGCCGAGCGCGTGCGCGCCCACGCGCAAGGCGTGCTGGACAATACGGCGGCGCGCTGCGCGGGCTCAACGCTCTCGCGCTGGAGCCTTGCAGCCGGCAGCACGTGCGGCACATGCAGACCCTGGCGCTGCGCGACCGCGCCATCGACGAGATCGCATACGTCGAGGGCGGCCTGGTGCGATGCACCACCTGGGGCGTGCCCGATGCGCAGACGTCGCTGGCGCCACCCGACCTCAAGCTGTCCAGCGGCGCCAGCCTCAAGCTCGACGCCGTGCCGGTGGTCAGCGCCGCGCTGCGCATGGTGGCCGTGCGCGACGGCGCCTACAGCGCCCTGATCGAACCGGGCCGCTTCACCGACGTGGTGCTGCCCGACGGCGTGCAGCTCGCGCTGGTGTTGCCGGGCGTGGGCCTGCTGGGTTCGGTGGCCAATCCCGATCTGGTGCTGGTGGCCCAGGCCCTGGGCGGAGGCACGCTGCGGCTGGAGGAAGACTACCTGACCTCGGTCGCGCGCAGCAGCGACCTGGCCGTGGTCATGCTCGAACCGCTGTTGCTGGACGAGCCGGCGGCGGGGCTGAATCACGAGGAATGCAACGAGCTGGGCCGCCTGCTGCGCCGCCTGCGCGATGAGGAGGGCCTGACGCTGCTGCTGGTGGAGCACCACATGGCGCTCGTCATGGCCCTGTGCCAGCGCATCGTCGTGCTGGTGCAGGGAGAGAAAATCGCGCAAGGCGCGCCGGATGCGGTGCGCGCCAATCCCGCCGTCATCGAAGCCTATCTCGGAGCGCCGGACTATGCCCATGCTTGAAGTCGATGCCTTGACCGTGCGCTACGGGCGGCTGGAGGCCGTGCGCAATGCCAGTTTCGCTGTGGACGCCGGCCAGATCGTGGCGCTGATCGGATCGAACGGCGCGGGCAAGAGCTCCGCGCTCAAGGCCGTGATCGGGCTGGCCCGGGCGGCGGACGGACGCATCCGGTTCGACGGACGGGACGTGACGGCGATGCCGGCCGCGTCGCGCGTGGCGGCCGGCGTGGCGCTGTCGCCGGAAGGCCGCCGCCTGTTCGGGCGCATGTCGGTGCAGGAAAACCTGCTGGCCGGTGCGCACGGCGTGCGCTCGCGCGCCGTGCGCCGCCGCACGCTGGAGGAGATCTATGCGTTGTTTCCGAGGGTGCTGGAACGACGGCGCCAGCTTGCCGGGTCGCTGTCGGGCGGCGAGCAGCAGATGGTGGCCATCGGGCGGGCGATGATGGCCAACCCTAAGCTGCTGATGCTGGACGAGCCGTCGCTGGGCATCGCGCCCAAGATCGTCGCCGAGATCGCGGCCGCCATCGAGCGCATCAACCGGGACAAGGGCCTTTCCATCGTGCTGGTGGAGCAGAACGCGCGCCTGGCGCTGCGGCTGGCGCACCAGGCCTATGCGCTGGAGCACGGCGAAATCGTGCGCTCGGGGCGGGGCGGCGATCTGCTGGCCGACCCTTTCGTGCAAAAAGCCTATCTGGGAGTGTGACGCATGGCCGCATCCGGCGAGACCTTGCCCCGGTTCGAAGTGTATGCCCTGCGCTATGCGCACATGCCGCGCCGCCGGTCCGACAACTTCCTGGGCGGCGACCCGCACGACGGCCCCATGCCCATGGATTTTTTCGTCTGGCTGGTGCGCCGGCCCGGCCGCGTGGTGCTGGTCGACACCGGCTTCAATGCCGAGAACGGCGCGCGCCCGGCGGCGCGATCTGCTGCGCTGCCCCATCGGGTTTCTGGCGGCGCTGGGCGTGGCGCCCGCGGACGTGGACGACGTGGTGCTCACCCATCTGCACTACGATCACGCGGGCAACCTGGACAAGCTGCCGCGTGCGCGGCTGCATGTGCAGGACGACGAAATGCAGTACGCCACCGGGCGCTGCATGTGCCACGAGCCGTTGCGGCACGCCTATGCCGTGCAAGACGTAGTGACGCTGGTGCGCCGCGTGTACGAAGACCGCGTCGTGTTCCACGACGGCGACGGCGAACTTGAGCCGGGCTTGCAGCTCTTGAAGATTGGCGGCCATACGAAGGGCCTGCAGGCCCTGCGGGTGCATACCCGGCGCGGCTGGGTGGTGCTGGCTTCCGACGCCAGCCACTATTACGAGAACATGGACGACGGACGTCCGTTTCCCATCGTCTACAACACCGCCGACATGCTGGCGGGATACGGCAGACTGCGCGCCGCGGCCGACTCGCCCGGCCACATCGTGCCGGGGCACGATCCGGAGGTGCTGCGGCGCTATCCCGCGCTGGCGGCGGAGGCCGATATCGCCTGTCTGCACGAGCCGCCGGCCGGGTAGGGCGCGTGCGCCGTTTCCGCGCCCGTCGCCTTGCGCTACAGTGGGCGCCACCCCAACCAGGAGCCCTTGCATGAGCGCACTCGATTCCTTTGCCGTCACCCGCAAATGGCCGGCGCGGCATCCCGACCGCATCCAGCTCTATTCGCTGCCCACGCCCAACGGGGTGAAAGTGTCGATCATGCTGGAGGAAACCGGCCTGCCCTATGAGGCGCACCGCGTTTCGTTCGACGCCCAAGACCAGTTCTCGCCGGAATTCCTGTCGCTCAGCCCCAACAACAAGATTCCCGCCATCCTGGATCCCGACGGGCCGGACGGCAAGCCGTTCGGGCTGTTCGAGTCGGGAGCCATTCTCCTGTATCTGGCCGGCAAGCGCGGGCAGCTCCTGCCGGCCGGCACGGCCGGACGCTACGAAACGCTGCAGTGGCTGATGTTCCAGATGGGAGGCATCGGGCCCATGTTCGGGCAGGTGGGCTTTTTCCACAAATTCGCGGGCAAGGACTACGAAGACAAGCGCCCGCGCGACCGCTACGCGGCCGAGGCCCGCCGCCTTCTGGGCGTGCTGGAGCAGCGCCTGGAAGGGCGCGACTGGGTCATGGGCAAGGAATACACCATTGCCGACATCGCGATCTTTCCCTGGGTGCGCAACCTGGTGGGCTACTACGGCGCGGGCGAGCTGGTGGCGTTCGACAGGTTCCGCAACGTGGCGCGCGTGCTGGCGGCGTTCTGGCCCGGCCGGCGGTGCAGCGGGGCCTGGGCATTCCGGGCTGAGCCGCGCCGCCGGCACCGGCGCGCCGGCCGGGCCCACGAACCGGCCCCTTTTTGAGCCGAATCAAAAAGGGGTCGAATAAATATTTCCTCAAGTAATTAGCTTATTACTTATAGAACTAAGATTTCCTCCAGAGCTGGACCCCGATGCGCGAATACCCCGACGTGCACGCCGTCCAGCGCACTCGGAGGGAATATGAAGAAGTTCGGGATCAAGGCGGTGGCGGCGCTGGCCGTGCTGGCGGCGGGCGCCGTGGGCGGGGCGCACGTGCTGACGTCGGCGCGCAAGACGGACGCGGCCGGGGTCGATCTGGCGGATCGCAGCCTGGCCGAGGCTGGCGCCTATATCGCCCGCACGGGCGATTGCGTGGCCTGTCACAGCGCGCCCGGCGGCAAGCCTTTTGCCGGCGGGCTGGCGATGCAGACGCCGGTGGGCACGATTTATTCGTCCAATATCACGCCCGACAAGACGGCGGGCATCGGCTCCTACGCCTACGCGGATTTCAAGAATGCCGTGCAGTACGGCATCCGCAAGGACGGCACGCCGCTGTATCCGGCCATGCCCTATCCCTCGTACGCCATCATGCCGGACGAGGACGTGCGCGCGCTGTACGCCTATTTCATGACGCGGGTGCAGCCTGAGGCGCAGCCCAGCGCCGGCTCCACGATTCCCTGGCCGCTCAACATGCGCTGGCCCATGGCCTGGTGGCAGGCCCTGTTCGCGCCCAAGCGCGGCTTCGCGGCGCCGTCCGGGGCGGACGAGCAGGTGGCGCGCGGCGCGTACCTGGTGGAAGGCCCCGGCCATTGCGGCGCCTGTCATACGCCGCGCGGGCTGGCCTACCAGGAAAAGGCGCTGTCGCTGGCCGACGGCGACGCGTTCCTCAGCGGCGCGGTCATCGACGGCTGGCGCGCCAAGAGCCTGCGGGGCGAGGCCCAGGGGCTGCAGTCGTGGAGCGAGGGCGAAATCGGCATGTTCCTGAAGACGGGGCGCACCGACAAGGTGGCGGCTTTCGGGGCGATGGCCGACGTGGTCGAGCACAGCACGCGCCATTTCACCGACGGCGACATCGCGGCGGTGGCGGCCTACCTGAAGCAGTTGCCGCCGGCGCAGGGCAAGCTGCCGGCGTTCCCGCCCAAGCAGGACGCCACCACGGCCATGCTGCGGGAGGGCCGCTACGACTCGCGCGGCGCGGTCATCTATATGGAGCAATGCGTGGCCTGCCACCGGGCCGACGGCCAGGGCATGCCGCGCATTTTCCCGGCGCTGGCGGGCAACTCGGCGGTATACGCGCAGAACGCGCAGTCCATCATCCAGATCACGCTGGAAGGCGGACGGATGCCGTCCAGCGGCCAGGACGCCATGGCGTTCGCCATGCCCGGCTTCCGGCGGCTGAGCGACCGCGATATCGCCGACGTGATCAATTTCATCCGCACCGCCTGGACCAACCAGGCGCCGGCCGTGGCCGAATCCGACGTGGCGCATATCCGCGCCTTCCTGGCCGGCAAGCAGCCCAACATCGTCGCGGGAGGCGCGCAATGAGCAAGAAGAAGATCGGAGCGGCGCTGGCCGCGCTGGGGGCTGCCGGCGTCTTGACGGCCCTGGCCGCGCCGGGCGGCTCTGCGCCGCAGACGTATCCCGTGCTGGACAAGGACGGCAAGCCGCTGCCGGCCTACGCCATTCCCGCCGATACGGAGATCGACAGGGAGCCCAACGCGGACCAGATCCGGTACGGCCAGCGCTTGCTGAACGAGACGCGCCGCCTGCTGCCGCAGAACACCGGGGCCAGCATGAACTGCAACAGCTGTCACGTGCAGCAGGGCAAGAAGCCGCTGGGCGCGCCCTACATCAACACCTACAACGCGTTTCCGCAATACAACCCGCGGGCGGACAGGGTGGTGAGCCTGGAAGACCGCATCAACGGCTGTTTCATGAGGTCGATGAACGGCAAGCCGCTGGCCAGGGATTCCGGGGAAATGCAGGCCATGATCGCCTATATGAAGTGGCTGGCGCAGGATGTGCCCCACGGCGCCCAGGTCCAGATCAAGAATGCCTGGCCCATCGATACGGGCATCGTGCCCGACCCGGCGCGCGGCAAGACGCTCTATGCGGCGCAGTGCGCGTCCTGTCATGGCGCCAACGGCGAGGGCAAGAAGGACGGCGCCGGCAACGTCGTGTTTCCGCCGCTGTGGGGCGACGAGTCGTTCAACATCGGGGCGGGCCTGGCGCGCACATACAAGGCCGCGGCCTTCATCCGCAACAACATGCCCATGGGCGTGGCCACGCATGGCCGCTGGGGCGAGGGCCGCGACGGCACGCTGTCTGACCAGGACGCGGTGGACATCGCCGAGTTCTTCACCCACATGCCGCGGCCGGACTTCCCGGGCAAGGAGAAGGACTGGCCCAACGGCAAGAAGCCCAAGGACGCGCGGTACTGAAGCCGGGCCGGCCCTACAATCGGAGCCGGGTATCACTCCGGGTGCGGGGCCGTCATGGAATTACGCCAGCTACGTTATTTTGTGCGCGTCGTCGAGGCGGGCAGCATCGGCCGCGCCGCCATGTCGCTGGGCATGGTGACGTCCGCGCTGCTCCAGGAGCTTGCCGTCGGCCTGCCGGCCCTCGCGGCGGAACTTCACGGCGGTGCGGCGCAGGGTTTCGATGGTGTCGAACACGCGCTTGCCTTCGCATTCCGCGATGACTTCGCCCAGCAGCCGGCCCAGCAGCCGGATGTCGTGACGCAAGGGTTCGTCGGAAGCGGACTGCGGGCGTAGGGCTTTCATCGGGCGGGAATCCGTCGGGAAAGAAATGGCAGGAAGGGGTGCGGTATTCGGCTTGGGGTGCGGCAAACGGAAAAACGACCCGACGATTGTACGCAGGGCTTGCGCGCGGAAAACGCCCGCCGCTGCGTTACATTGCCGATATCGGCGCTTGCCGCCTTCGCATTTCCGTAACCCCCCTTTATGCAAAACCATCAACGCCGCGCGCTCGTGCTGTTCTCGGGCGGCCAGGACTCCACCACCTGCCTGGCCTGGGCGCTGGAGCGCTATGCCCATGTGGAAACCGTGGCCTTCGACTACGGCCAGCGCCACCGCATCGAGCTCGATGCGCGCCGGCAGGTGCTGGCCTCGCTGCGGGCGCGCTTTCCGCAATGGGCCGCGCGCCTGGGCGAAGACCACCTGCTCGACCTCAAGGTGCTGGGCCAGGTGGGCGACACGGCCATGACCAGCGAGCGCGAAATCGAGATGCAGGCCAACGGCCTGCCCAACACCTTCGTGCCCGGACGCAACCTGCTGTTCCTGACCCTGGCCGCCGCGCTGGGCTACCGCCGCCAGCTCGACGTGCTGGTGGGCGGCATGTGCGAAACCGATTTCTCCGGCTACCCCGACTGCCGCGACGACACGATCAAGGCGCAGCAGGTGGCGCTGGGCCTCGGCCTGGGCGCGCGCGTCACCATCGAAACCCCGCTGATGTGGATAGACAAGGCCGAGACCTGGGCGCTGGCCGAGACGCTGGGCGGCCAGGCGCTGGTGGACATCGTGGTCGAGGACACCTGCGCGGCGTTCAGATCCTGCACCCCGGCATGCGGCGCAGCGCAGGGCCGCGCCGCCGGCTGCACAGCAAAATCGGCATGCACGGTGGGGTGCAGGCACGCATCGCCTGCCGGGGCCGGCTCAGCAGGCGCGCCAGGCTCGGACGCACGCCCAGGGCGTATCCGACCGCAGCGCCAGCGGCGGAGCTCCGTGCCCGGCGCCGTCCGGCCGCGCCGCGTCGCCGGAAGGGGGCGCCGCGGCGCGCAGCACCGGCGCTTCGGGCGGCCCGCAGCACGAGCTCGCCGCCGGCCCGGACCGGCAGGCCACGCAGACGGGCCGGCCCACGGCCTGCGACAGCAGGGCGGCATCGGCCACGGCGTCCAGCAGGTCGGAGCGGATGCGCGAACATGGGCCCGTCGCCGGGCAGGCCGCGGTCCGGCCCGGCGTCTTGCCAACTGTCCAGGCTGATTGCGGTTTCGGGCTGCCGCAGCAAGGCGGCCAGCTCGCGCCGCGCCTGCGCCGCGCATCCGGCGGGCAGGGCGGCAGCCACCANGAGCGCGTGGCGCTGCTGCGGGCCGAGCTGGCGCAGGCCCGGCCCCTGGCCTCGCCCTGGATCGCCTACAGCGAGGAAACCACCCGCGAGCTGGCCGTGCTGCGCGCGGCCGCCGAAGGACGCGCCCGCTACGGCAGGCAGGCGGTGCGCCAGACCATTGTTTCGCACACCGAGACGCTGAGCGACCTGCTCGAAGTCATGGTGCTGCAGAAAGAGGCCGGGCTCATCGCGCCGGCCGGCCAGGAGATTCCGCCCGAAGACGGGCTGATGGTGGTGCCGCTCTTCGAAACCATACCCGACCTGCAGCGCGGCCCGGAGATCATGGCCGCCTGGCTGGACCTGCCCGAAATCCGCGAGCGCATCCTGCGCGCCCAGGGCGGCACGCAGGAAGTCATGCTGGGCTATTCCGACAGCAACAAGGACGGCGGCTACCTCACCTCGAACTGGTCGCTGTACCAGGCCGAACGCGCGCTGGTGCCGGTCTTCTCGGCGCGCGGCGTGCGGCTGCGGCTTTTCCACGGCCGCGGCGGATCGGTGGGCCGCGGCGGCGGCTCCAGCTTCGACGCCATCCTGGCCCAGCCGCCGGGCACGGTGGCCGGGCAGATCCGCCTCACGGAACAGGGCGAGGTCATCCAGAGCAAGTACAAGGACGCCGAGGTGGGCCGCTGGCACCTGGAGCTGCTGGTGGCCGCCACGCTGGAATCCAGCCTCGCCCCGCGCGCCGAGGCCGACAGCGCGGAAGACGCCCACATGGCGCGCCACGGCGACGCCATGGCCTATATGTCGGAAGTGGCCCAGCGCACGTACCGCGGGCTGGTCTACGACACGCCGGGCTTCGCCGACTATTTCTTCGCCGCCACGCCCATCAGCGAAATCGCCGGCCTGAACATCGGCTCGCGTCCCGCCTCGCGCAAGAAGATTTCTTCGCCGCCACGCCCATCAGCGAAATCGCCGGCCTGAACATCGGCTCGCGTCCCGCCTCGCGCAAGAAGGGGCAGCGCATCGAAGACCTGCGCGCCATTCCGTGGGGATTTTCCTGGGCCCAGTGCCGGCTCATGCTCACGGGCTGGTACGGCATGGGCTCGGCCATCGAAGCCTATCTGGAAGAAGGTGCGGCCGGCTCAGGTGCGGCCGGCTCAGGTGCGGCCGGCGTGCCGCGTTCGCGGCCGCGCCCGCCTGGACCAGTTGCGCGAAATGGCCCGCGACTGGCCCGGCTTCCGCACCCTGCTCTCCAACATGGAAATGGTGCTGGCCAAGTCCGACCTCGCCATCGCGGCGCGCTATGCGCAGCTGGTGCCGCGCCGCGCCCTGCGCGAGCGCGTCTTCGGCGCCATCAGCGCCGAGCATGCGCGCACGCTGGCAGATGCTCAAGCTGCTGACGCGGCGCGAACTGCTGGCCGACAACCCCTCGCTGCAAGCCTCGCTGCGCGAGCGCTTCGCGTATATCGATCCGCTCAATTACCTGCAGATCGAGCTCATCCGCCGCCACCGCGCCACGCTGCGCCGGCCCGACGCCGCTGCGCGACGAACGCGTGCAGCGCGCCATCCACCTCACCATCAACGGCATCGCCGCCGGCCTGCGCAACTCGGGCTGAACGCGGCAGGGCGACCCGTTTCCGGCACGGCCGCCGCCCCGGTTCCACCGGGGCTTGGCCCGCCCACCACCGTCCACGCAGCGGACAGGCTTCCGGGCGATTTGTCCACCCCTGGCCACTTTTAGTACTATCCCTGACATAAATTCTATATACGCACAAACGTTCGCATATAGAACAAATAATTTTCTGGCCCCGCGCACAGAAGGCACGCACGGAAGAGACGCCTGCAACAGATGCCCGGTTTCCCGTTCCGCCCGTCGCCGCATGCCGTGGCCTGGCTCTAGCGAACCGTCATGGAAACTCCCCTCAAGAATCTGGCCGTCGTCGGCGCGGGCGCAATGGGCAGCGGCATCGCCGCCCTGTTCGCCTCGAAGGGACTGCAGGTCGTCCTGATCGACCCGGTGGAAGGTGCCCTGCCGCGCGCCCTGGCCGTCATCGAACGGCAGCTCACGGTCTACGCGCCGGACGGCATCCGGCAGGCGCTCGCGCGCATCCGCACCTCGCCCGACCTGCAGGCCGCCGCCGGCAGCGAACTGGTGATCGAAGCGGTGCCCGAGAAGCTGGAGCTCAAGCGCGACATCTTTTCCCGGCTGGACGCCATCTGCGGCCCGCGGACCCTCTTCGCCACCAACACCTCCGGCCTGTCCATCAACGCCATCGCCAGCGCGGTTTCGCGTCGCGACCGCTTCGTGGGCACGCACTTCTTCACGCCGGCCGACGTGATTCCTCTGGTGGAAGTGGTGCGCAACGACGACACCTCGCCCGAAACCGTGGACCGCGTCATGGCGGCGCTGCGTTTCGCCGGCAAGCGCCCGGTGCTGGTGCGCCGGGATATCCCCGGCTTCATCGCCAACCGCATCCAGCACGCCCTGGCGCGCGAGGCGATCTCGCTGCTGGAGAAGGGCGTGGCCAGCGCCGAGGACATCGACGAAGTGGTCAAGTGGAGCCTCGGCATCCGGCTGGCGCTGTCCGGCCCGCTGGAGCAACGCGACATGAACGGCATCGACGTGCACTACGCCATCGCCAGCTACCTCTACAAAGACCTGGAAAACCGCCAGGAGCCCTCGGCGCTGCTGAAGCAGAAGGTCGAAAGCGGCCAGATCGGCGCCAAAAGCGGCCAGGGCTTCTACACCTGGAGCCCCGAACGCCGCGAGCGGGTGCTGCGCGAGAAAAGCGCGGCGCTGGCCGAACTGGCCGAGTGGCTGCAGCGCAAGGCCGGCTGAACGCGGCCGCGCCCCAGGCACAGACCGCGAGCATTCATTTCCTACAAAGGCGCGGGGCACCGCCACCGCGCGCCCGGCCAGGCCATCCGGCCCGGCCCCGTCCACGCAAAGAAACCGACCGTCCGCCGCGCGGCCCGCCGCGCCCGGACCCAGAGAGAAACACGCCTTACCGGAGTTTGTTGGAGGCAACATGAATAGACTGGCTTCATTTTTCACGGAGCTGATGCGCAAGTATCTGCCCGATCCCTTTGTGTTCGCGATCGGGCTGACGCTGCTGACCGTGCTGCTGGCCATGGGCATCGAGGGCCAGAGCCTTTCGGCCATCACCACCGCCTGGGGCAAGGGCTTCTGGAGCCTGCTGGCCTTCACCACGCAGATGGCGGTGATCCTGGCCATGGGCTACGTACTGGCCACCGCGCCGCTTACCGACCGCCTGCTGGACCGCATCGTGAGCCACGTGCACCGTCCGCGCACGGCCATCATCGTGGCCACGCTGGTCGGCGGCATCGGCAGCTACCTGAACTGGGGCTTCGGGCTGGTGATCGGCGGCATCGTCGCCAAGAAGCTCGCGCTCAAGGTCAAAGGCGTGCACTACCCGCTGATCATCGCCGCGGCCTACAGCGGCTTCACCATGTACGGCCTGGGCCTGTCGGCCAGCATCCCGGTGCTGATCGCCACGCCCAATCACCCCACCGCCGCCCAGATGGGCATCGTGCCGCTGACGGAGACGATCTTCTCGGCGCCCATGCTGCTGACCAGTCTGGTCATCATCGTGACGCTGCCGCTGCTCAACGCCTGGCTGCATCCCAGGCAGGGCGAGAAAGTGGTGGAAGTGGACCCCGCCATCGACCGCGACGCGGCCGCCGCCAACGCCGGCGAGGACCTGCTCGAGAAGAACACCATTGCCTCGCGGCTGAACAACAGCCGCATCCTGAGCCTGCTGATCGGCCTGATGGGCGTGGGCTACGTCGTGCTGCACTTCTCCAATGGCGGCGCGCTGGATCTGAACCTCATCAATTTCATCATCCTGTTCCTGGGCATCCTGCTGCTGGGCACGCCGGCCGCCTACGTGGCCAAGCTCACCGAAGGCATCAAGACCATCTCCGGCATCATCCTGCAGTACCCGTTCTACGCCGGCATCATGGCCATCATGGCCGCCTCGGGCCTGGTGACCACCATCTCCAAGGTCTTCGTGGACGTGGCCACGCCCGCCACGCTGCCCTTCTGGGGCCTGGTGAGCTCCTTCGTCATCAACTTCTTCGCGCCCTCGGCCGGCGGCCACTGGGTGATCCAGGGTCCGTTCATGATCGACGCCGCCAAGGAAATCGGCAGCGCCATCAACCAGACCTCCATGGCCGTCATGCTGGGCAACGCCTGGAACGATCTCGTGCAGCCCTTCTGGATCCTGCCCGCGCTGGCGCTTTCCAAGCTGAAGCTGCGCGACGTGATGGGCTATACCGTCATCATGATGCTGTGGGTGGGGCTGATCCACATCACGGCGGTGCTGGCCTGGGGGTATGCCACGCATTGAGGGGCCCGCCCCCGAAGCGCCTTCGGCGGCGCCCTGCCCGGGGGAGGGCGCCGGAAGGCGGAAGGGCCGCGTTCTCTTGGGTGTTTGAATTCTGGGAAAGGAAAGCGACATGAGCAAACCTGCTGCGTATCTGGTGACGGGCGGAAGCGCCGGGATCGGGGCGGCGATTGTGCGGATGCTGCTCGATGCGGGGCATCGGGTGGTGAATATCGACTACAAGCTGCCGGAGAATCCGCCGGAAGGTCTGGTGTCGTACCAGGCGGACCTGACGGACGAGGCGCGCACGAAGGAAGTGGCGCGGGAAGTGACCGGGGCCTACAACATCGTGGGCCTGGTGAACAACGCGGGCGCTACGCGCCCGGGCACGGCCGACACAGCCACGCTGGCCGACCTGGACTACGTGGTCAACCTGCATCTGCGCACGGCGCTGATCCTGGTGCAGGCGGTGCTGCCGGCGATGCGCGAGGCGGGTTTCGGCCGCATCGTGAACATGTCTTCGCGCGCGGCGCTGGGCAAGCCGGACCGCGTGGTCTATTCGGCCACCAAGGCCGGGCTGGTGGGGCTGACGCGCACGCTGGCCATGGAGCTGGGCGGCGACGGCATCACCGTCAACGCCATCGGCCCCGGCCCCATCGCCACCGAGCTGTTCACCAAGAGCAACCCGGCCGCGCCCCGCAGACCGAGCGCATCATCAAGAGCATCGTGGTCAAGCGCCTGGGCACGCCCGAAGACGTGGCGCGCGCCGCCATGTTCTTCCTGTCGCCCGACAACGGCTTCGTGACCGGCCAGATGCTGTATGTGTGCGGCGGCACGACCCTGGGCGTGGCCCCCATCTGAGGCCCGCGGCCATGACTGCCCGCCCGAACGCCTCCGCGCGCCGCCTAGCGGCGCAGCAGCGCGTGGTTGACCTGGTCGGCCGCGCGGCGCAGCGGCGGCAGAAAGGCCCGCAGCATTTCCTCGCGCGTGTAGCGGTTGGAATGGCCGCTGACGTTCATGGCCGCGATCACGCGGCCGCTGCGGTCGACGATGGGCACGGCCACCGATTGCAGGCCGGGCTCCAGCTCCTGCGCCACGCAGGCGTAGCCGTCGGCCCGCACCTGCGCCAGGATGCGCTTGAGCTGCGCGGCGTCGGTCACGGTGTCGGGCGTCAGCTTTTCGATGGCGCTTTGCGCCAGCACGCGGTCGAGCTCGGCTTCGGGAAGGCCGGCCAGCAGCACGCGGCCCATGGACGTGACCCAGGCCGGCAGGCGGCTGCCCACGGCCAGGTTGATGGTCATGACCTTGTGCGTGGACAGGCGCAGGATGTAGACGATGTCGGCGCCGTCCAGCACGGACACCGAGCACGATTCGCGCGTCTGCTCGGCCACCTCTTCCATGTACGGCAGCGCCAGGTTCCACAGCGGCGTGCCCGACAGGTAGGCGTAGCCCAGCTCCAGGATGCGCGGGGTGAGCGCGAACTTGCGGTCCGCGACCGTGACGTAGCCCAGGTGCGCCAGCGTCAGCAGGATGCGGCGCGCGCCGGCGCGCGTGAGCCCGGCGACGGCCGCCACTTCGGACAGCGTCATCTCGGAGCGGCCGGGGCCGAAGGCGCGTATCACGGACAGGCCGCGCGCGAACGATTGCACGTAGCTGTCGCTGGGTTGCAGGGAAGGCTCGGTCATCCGGAATGTGCGCAAAACAGAGGAAACACGCCCGTCTATCGCGGGCTGGGGACTGCAGGCGGGCAACCGCCAAACCGTGGACGATCGGGGAAGCCGGCGATTGACGCTCCCTGCTCGCCATGAAACGATGTTCTTCAGAAGAACGGAAGTTCTAAAGAAGAACAAATTATGACACGCCACCTATGAGCGAACACCATGATTTCTAAGCTTGTTGCAAGTGCGGCCGCCGCCCTGGCCGACGTGCCCGACGGCGCCACCGTCATGATCGGCGGGTTCGGCACGGCGGGCCAGCCCATGGAACTGATCGACGCCCTGCTCGAACAGGGCGCCAAGGATCTCACCATTATCAACAACAACGCCGGCAACGGCACCACCGGCCTGGCCGCCCTGCTGGGCGCCAACCGCGTGCGCAAGATCATCTGCTCTTTCCCGCGCCAGGTGGATTCGCAGATTTTCGACGGCCTGTACCGCAGCGGCAAGATCGAGCTCGAACTGGTGCCGCAGGGCAACCTGGCCGAGCGCATCCGCGCCGCCGGCGCCGGCATCGGCGCGTTCTACACGCCCACCGGCTACGGCACGCCGCTGGCCGAGGGCAAGGAAGTGCGCGAAATCAACGGCCGCCACTACGTGCTGGAGTATCCCCTGCACGCCGACTACGCGCTGATCAAGGCGGAGCGCGGCGACCGCTGGGGCAACCTGGTCTACCGCAAGACGGCCCGCAACTTCGGCCCCATCATGCCAGCGCCGCGCGCGTGGCCGTGGCGCAGGTGCGCGAGGTGGTGGAACTGGGCGAGCTGGATCCCGAAAACGTGGTCACGCCCGGCATTTTCGTGCAACGCGTGGTGCAGATCGGCGCCACCCCGGCCGCCAAGGAGCAGCAATGAGCAACAAACTGACCCGCGACGAAATCGCCGCCCGCGTCGCCCAGGACATTCCCGAAGGCGCCTACGTGAACCTGGGCATCGGCCTGCCCACGCTGGTGGCCAACCACCTGCCGGCCGGCCGCGAAGTCATCCTGCACACCGAGAACGGCATGCTGGGCATGGGCCCCGCCCCCGCCAAGGGGCAGGAAGACTATGACCTCATCAACGCCGGCAAGCAGCCCGTGACCGAACTGCCGGGCTGCTCGTTCTTCCACCACGCCGACTCCTTCGCCATGATGCGCGGCGGCCATCTGGACATCTGCGTGCTGGGCGCCTTCCAGGTTTCGCAGCACGGCGATCTGGCCAACTGGCACACCGGCGCGCCCGACGCCATCCCGGCCGTGGGCGGCGCCATGGACCTGGCCATCGGCGCGAAATCGGTGTTCGTGATGATGGAGCTGCTCACCCGCGACGGCCAGAGCAAGCTGGTCCAGACCTGCTCCTATCCCCTCACCGGCGTGCGCTGCGTCTCGCGCGTGTACACCGACGTGGCGGTGTTCGACATCCGCGCCGACGGCGTCACCGTCATCGACATGTTCGGCGACATGACCGCCGACGAGCTGCTTCGCCTGACCGGCCTGCCGCTCAAATTCTCCAACTGACCGCACCATCCCTCGCCCCGCCCGCCGCGGGGCGCTTCTTTCACAGGAGACGACCCTCATGCTGTTCATGGTCCAAATGCAAGTGAATCTTCCGCCCGACATGCCCGCCGAGCGGGCCGACAAGCTCAAGGCCGACGAAAAGGCCCTGGCGCAGAAACTGCAGCGCGACGGCAAGTGGAAGAACCTCTGGCGCGTAGCCGGCCGCTACGCCAACGTGAGCATCTTCGACGTGGAAAGCAACGACGAGCTGCATACGCTGCTGTCCTCGCTGCCGCTCTTCCCCTACATGGATATCCAGGTCACCGCGCTGGCGCGCCACCCCTCCGCCCTCTGACCGCACAGGAGCCCCGCATGCCGTACATCATCGAAACCTTCGACAAGCCCGGCCACCAGGACGTCCGCCAGCGGCACCGCGCGGAGCACCTGGCGTTCCTGGAAGCCAACAAGCAGTTGTTGCTGGCTTGCGGGGCCAAGCTGCGCGACGACGGCAAGGACGCCGGCGGCGGCCTGTACGTCGTGGACCTCGACACGCGCGAGGCGGCGCAGCAGTTCATCGACGCCGACCCGTTCTCCAAGGCCGGGCTCTTCGAGCGCGTCAGCATCACGCGCTGGCGCAAGGCCTACGTGGACGGCGCCTGCTATCTGTAATCCCGGGGCGGCCGGCTGGCCGCCCCATCCGCATCAGGAATTCCCCATGTCTTACGCCGATCTCAGCCAGGCCAGGCTGTATTACGTTATCGATGGCCCCGCCGACGCGCCGGCGCTCGTGCTCTCCAATTCGCTGGGCACCTGCGCCGACATGTGGGCGCGCCAGGTTCCCGAACTGAGCAAGCATTTCCGCGTGCTGCGCTACGACACGCGCGGCCACGGCAAGTCTTCGGCGCCCGCCGGCGAATACACCTTCGCCCAGCTCGGCAACGACGTGGCGGAACTGCTCGCACACCTGGGCATCGCGCGCGCGCACTTCTGCGGCCTGTCCATGGGCGGCCCCACCGGCATGTGGCTGGCCCTGGAGCGCCCCGAGCTGATCGACAGGCTCGTCCTGTGCAACACCGCCGCCCGCATCGGCACGGCCGAAGGCTGGAGCGCGCGCATCGCCGCCGTCGGCGAGCAGACGCTCGAGAAAATGGCGCCCACGCTGGTGGAGCGCTGGCTCACCGACGGCTACCGCGCCGCCGAGCCGGGCCTGACCCAAGTCCTGGTCGACATGCTGCGCCGCACGCCCGACGCCGGCTACCAGGGCAACTGCGCCGCTCTGCGCGACGCCGACCTGCGCGACCGCGTGAGCGGCATCCAGGCGCCCACTCTGGTCATCTCCGGCACCCACGACCTGGCCGCCACGCCCGCCCAGGGCCGCGAACTGGCCGAGGCCATTCCCGGCGCCCGCTACGTGGAGCTGGACGTCTCCCACATTTCCAATTGGGAACAGCCCGAGGCGTTCACCCGCGAAGTGCTGGGCTTCCTGACGGAGTAACGCCATGCAGCGCTGGAAACACCGCCCCGAGGGCTCCAACTGGGGCGACTTCGGCCCCGACGACCAGCTCGGCCGGCTCAACCTCATTACCGAGGAGCAGGTGCTCAAGGGCGCCCGCGAGATCCGCGCCGGCAAGACTTTCTGCCTGTCGCTGCCCCTGGACCTGCCGGGCGGCAACGTGCTCAACCCGCGCCGCCATCCGCCGCAGCTCAGTCCGACGCGGCTGCAGGACACGCCCTATCTGAACTTCCCCCTGCGCAACGTCAACCCCGATGCGGTGGACGTGCTCAGCGACGACCAGGTGCTGCTGTCCATGCAGTACTCGACCCAATGGGACGCGCTGGCCCACGTGGGCGCCCTGTTCGACGCCGACGGCGACGGCCGCGCCGAGCTGCGCTACTACAACGGCTATCAGGCCGGCGTGGATATCGTGGGGCCGGCCGACGCCGAACACGCCGGCTGCGGCTGCGGCAGCGGCGGCGCGTCGGCCGCGCTGAAGCTGGGGGTGGAAAACCTGGCGCAAAAAGGCATGCAGGGCCGCGCCGTGCTGGTGGACCTGCTGCGCCATTACGGCGAGGGCCGCACGCTGGTGGGCAAGGCCGAACTCGCCCGCGCCATGGAAGCGGACGGCATCGAGGTGGAGCCCGGCGACATGCTGGTGCTGCGCACCGGCTACGCCGAGGCCGTGGTCGCCATGAACGGCAAGCCCGACGCCGAGACGCTGCACCATTACGGCGCCGCCCTGGACGGCACCGACGAGGCCCTGCTGCAGTGGATCACCGACAGCGGCATCGCCGCGATCTGCGCCGACAACTATGCGGTCGAGGCGTACCCCGCCCGCGAGAAGACCGGCCAGCGCCCCATGCTGCCGCTGCACCACCACTGCCTGTTCAAGCTCGGCCTGCCGCTGGCCGAGCTCTGGTACCTGAAGGACCTGGCCGAATGGCTGCACGCCAACGGCCGCCATCGCTTCATGCTGACCGCGCCGCCGCTGCGCCTGCCGCACGCGATCGGGTCGCCGGTGACGCCCATCGCCACCGTCTGACGGCGCGCCCTCGTCCGTCTGGCGCGCAGACGAGGAGGCGCACGCGGGCCGGACGTTCAGCCCTTCAGGCAGGTGCTCATGAAAGTCTTGCGCTTGTCGCCCGTGAGCTTTTGCTCGCCAGCCTTGGCGTTGCAGTCCTTCATTTTCTGCTGCTGGGGCGTGAGGGACTTGGCGGGCGCCTCGCCCTTCAGGCAACTGCTCATGAAAGTCTTGCGGTCGTCGCCCTTCTTGCCCTCGGCCGCCTTGTTGCACTCCGTCATGCGCTGCTGCTGCGCGGTGGGCGCCTTGGCGGGTTGGGCGGCGTCTGCGCCAGCGCTGCGCCGCCGAATCCCACGGAAAGCGCGAAAGCCAGAGCCAGCTTGCGATTGCAGGAAAGCATGGGGTTTCTCCCTTGAACGCGCCCGCCCGCGCCGCACGGCCGGGCATAGGCTGGATCGATGCGCCGGCCTCTTGCCGGCGTAACGATCATCTGACAATCGGCAACGCCGCGCAAGCGGCGAAAGGCCAGGAATTGCAAGGACTTGCAGCCGGCTGCATTCAGCTCGCAGACAGTTGCGTGCCGGCCCGTTGCGGCCGGGCGCGGATTCGGGTGAGATAGGCGGCAACGCGGCCGCCGCGCCGCCCCCCGGGAGATCCCCATGAGAACCGCCATGGCCGTCCTGGCGCTGCTGGCCGCGCTCGCCGGCCCTCTCCACGCGCAAAGCCTGGCCTACGGCGTCACGCTGGGCAACCTGCAGGCCGTGCGCGACGCCTCCCGCAACGAATCCGTCATCACGGCGGTGCTGGCCAACCAGAGCGGCCGCGACATCCGCAACGTGCGGGTGACGCTGGTGCTGTACGACGCCGCCGGCCGCGAGGTCGGCCGCGTGCACGAAGACCGACTCGGGCCGATGGCCGACGGCGAAATCAAGCAGCTCAAGGCCGTGACGCCGCTGGAATTCTCCCGCGTCACCGCCCTGGACGTGCAGGCCGATTGAGGCCCCGCGGGCGGGCCAAAACCCTGACGCATGCAGGGTTTAGCGGGGGGTGCGGCAGGGCAAGTGTGGGAAAATTCTGATCAGTCGACGCGATCAACCGGGGGCTTCCACAGAAGCCCCTTGTTGTATCCGCCGTCCGCACGCCCGCCATCCGAGACGGGCCCCGATATAGGAAGGCACATCATGTTCCCCAAAAGACTCTCAGAAGGCTATCAATCGTTCCTGGAAGGCCGCTTTCCTTCCGAACGCAGCCGCTACGAAAAACTCGCCGAGTCCGGCCAGAGCCCCGAAATCCTCATCATCGGCTGCTGCGATTCGCGCGTGTCGCCCGAGGTGATCTTCGACGCGGGCCCGGGCGAGATGTTCGTGGTGCGCAACGTGGCCAACCTGGTTCCGCCCTGCGACCCGGATTCCGAGTCCTCCTATCACGGCACCAGCGCGGCCATCGAGTTCGCGGTCAATGCGCTGAACGTCAAGCACATCGTCGTGCTGGGCCACGCCTCCTGTGGCGGCATCCGCGCCTTCTACGACGACGCCAAGCCCCTCACCAAGATCGACTTCATCGGCAAGTGGATGTCGCAGATCGCGCCCGTGGCCGAGCGCCTGGGCCCCGGCACCGGCGACCGCAACGCCAACATCAAGCGCCTGGAGCTCGCCGTCATCGAGCACAGCCTGCAAAACCTCATGACCTTCCCCGCCATCCGCCGCCGCGTGGAGAAAGGCGAGCTGGAACTGCACGGCACCTACTTCGGCGTCGCCACCGGCGTGCTGTTCCTGCGCGATCCCAAGACCGGCGAATTCCACCCCTGCCTGGAAACCGGCGCCCCCGCCTGAGGCGGACAGGCCGTCAGGGCCTGGCCTGCTGCGCGGCTCCCCGCGCCAGCCGTTCATAGTTGTTCTTGAGGATGATGCCGGCGTAGTACACGTGCTCGCGCATCAGATCCTCCGCGCGCGCGCCATCGCGCGCGACGATGGCGTCCACGATGCGGTGGTGGTCGTCGTGCGAACGCAGGATGATGCCGTGGTCGTCCCACAGGATGATGCGGTCCGAGGCATACGGAATGGCCTGCGCCTGCGCGGCGAAACGCTGCACCCAGGGATTGCCGGCCGCTTCCAGGATGCGGTTGTGCAGCGTGATGTTCACCCGCTGGTACGGCAGGTGGTCTTCCGGCAGCAGCACGCCCTTGCCCAGGATGCGGTCGCCCTCGTCCAGGCAGTTGCGCAGCACCGCCACCGTATCGTGCGTCAGGCCCCGCAGCGCGGCCTGGCGGCAGGCCAGCCCTTCCAGCACGGCCCTCACCTCGTATGCCGCCACGATCTCGCCCAGGTCGTAGGCCCGCACCGTGTAGCCGCGCTTGGGCAGGTGGTCGAGCAGCCCTTCATTGCCCAGCGTGGCCAGCGCCGCCCTCACGGGGGTGCGCGACACGCCCAGCATCTCCGCCAGCGGGATCTCTTCCAGCCGCGAGCCGGGGCTGAATTTCCCGTGCAGCACCCAGTCGCGCAAAGTGTCGGTAACGTGTTGCGATAGCGTGTCCATGGGCATCATTGTATACATGATGAATCCATGAGCAACGAAACCGGAACTGTCACTCCGGAAAAAGGCTGATAAATCCACTTGTCGCGGGTAAACCCGGATATCTCCTCATCATCCATGTATACATAATCGTCGAAAAATAGCGATGCCCGACCGAAAAACGCGGGCAGCGGAGGAGACGAGATGGTCAATGTATCCAAGGATGCGGCCGGGACGCGGCTGGCCCTGGTCACGGGCGGCGGGGGCGGCATCGGCGCCGCCGTTTGCCGGGAGCTGGCGCAGTCCGGCTACCGCGTCGTGGTTTCCGACCTGGACGCGCACCGCGCGGCCGCCGTGGCGGCCGGGCTGGGCGCGCCGCATGCCGCCCACGCCTTCGACGTAAGCGACGAAGCGGCCGTGGAGAACGCCTTCGACGATATCGAGCGCCGCCACGGGCCGGTTGCCGTCCTGGTCAGCGCGGCCGGCCTGCTGCTGTTCCAGGCCGACGGCGAACGCCCGCTCATCAAGAACACCACGCTCGACATCTGGGAGCGCAGCTTCGCCGTGAACGCGCGCGGCGTGTTCCTGTGCGGCCGGGCCTACCTGCGCCGCCGCGAGGCGCGGCCCCTGGTCCACGGCCGCGTCGTCACCTTCACGTCCGTGGCCGCCCAGCTGGGCGGCTACCGCTCCAGCGCTTCCTATATCGCGGCCAAGTCGGCCGTGCTGGGCCTGACCAAAGCCATGGCGCGCGAGTCCGCGCACCTCGGCATCACGGTCAACGGGGTCGCGCGCGGCCTCATCGACACGACATGCTGAGCAGCACCGTCACCAGCAGCGGCGCGCTGGAGGCCGCGGCGCGGGCCATCCCCCTGGGCCGCATCGGCGCGGCGCAGGACGTGGCGGCGGCGGTGCGCTTCCTGGCTTCCGAAGAGGCCGGGTACATCACCGGCAGCATCATCGACGTCAACGGCGGCTACCGCATGCAGTAACGGCGCGGCCCTTCATACGAGACAAGCGCCACGGACGAGGGCGCACATCCATCACGGGAGACAGACCATGAAGCATTTCCGCCGCCATGCGGCCGCCGTGCTTTGCGCCCTGGCGTTCGGCGCCCAGGCGCAGAACGAGCCGGGCATCACCGGCAAGACCATCAGGATCGGCCTGTTCGCGCCGCTTTCTGGCAGCGGCATGGCCTACGGGTTCGACGTGCTGAACGCCGCCAGAATGTGGTACGACAAGGTCAACCGCGAAGGCGGCGTCAACGGGCGCCGCATCGAGCTGGTCATCGAAGACGACCGCTGCAACGCCAACGACCTGGTGGCCGCCGTGAAGAAGCTCGCCGAACAGGACAAGGTGTTCCTGCTCAACGGCGGTTCGTGCTCGGCCGCGGTGGTGGCCGCGCGCGAATACGTGGAACGCGAGAAAGTGCCGCTCGTCATGCTCAACGCCTCCGGCGACGGCGCGCTGTACCCGCCGTCCCCATACATCTACGGCGCATTCTCGATCTCGCAGCACGCCGTGGGCGGCTCCATGGTGCAGTTCGCCGCCGAACGCCTCAAGGCGAAGAAAATCGGCTACATCAACCACGACGACGCCTACGGCGGCTGGAACCTGGAGGCGGCGCGCGCCCAGGCCGCCCACCTTGGCGGCGTGGACCTGCAGGTGCAATCGGTGAACCCCAACATCACCGACGTCACCGCCCCCATGCTCAAGATACGCGCCGCCAACCCCGACGTGCTGCTGCTCACGACCTACGCGCGTCCCGCCGCGCTCATCATCAAGAAGGCGCACGAACTGGGCTGGAGCAAGCCCATCGTGCTGGCCGTCAACGGCACGGCCGACCTCAAGCAGCTCGTGGAAAACGTGGGCGCCAAGGACGCCTTCAAGAACGTGTACATCCAGGACGTGCTGGCCGACCTGCCGGGCAGCCCCAAGCTGCGCTGGGTGTACGACATGTATCGCGAGGCGTATCCGGACCTCGCCGCCAAGCCCGGCCATCCGCAGACCTACATGCCCTACGGCATCCCGCCGGCCATGGCGGTGGTCAACGCGCTCAGGGCCGCCGGCCCCGAGCCCACCCGCGCGAAGGTGCTCCAGGCCCTGGAATCCATGAAATTCGACTCGGGCGTCATGGCCGGCCCCATCGAGTTCGGCCCCCGGGACCGGGCCGCGCAGGAAGCCGCCATCTACATCAAATTCGACGGCACGAACATGACCCTGGTGCCCGGCGCGTTCAAGAGCGTCTGGCAATACAAGCAATAGCGCCGCCGCGCGCAACGGGCCGGCCGGAGAACATCATGAGCCTTGCCGAAATCTGGTTGTTCCTGCAGCAGGGGGTGCTGTCGGGCATGGTGACGGGCAGCGTGTATGCGCTGCTGGCGATCGCCGTGGTCATCATCTTCAAGACCACCGACGTGCCCAACTTCGCCCAGGGGGAGATCTTCATGCTGGGCGGCTACGTCGCGCTCTTTCTCACGCTGGTGCTGGGATGGCCCTATCTTGCCGTCATCCCCGTCACGCTGGCGCTGGTGGCCGCCGTGTCGGGCCTGTTCCAGCGCATCGTCATGGAGCGCGTCCTCGCCTCGCGCGGCGTGGGCGTGCAGCTCGTCATCGCCACCCTGGGCCTGGCCTACGCGCTAAAGGGGCTGGTGCGCCAGACCGGGCTGGGCGACACCCCGCGCTCGCTGCCGCCCCTGGCCCCGACCGACGCCGTCGTCATCGGCGACGCCGTTCTCACCCGCCTGGACCTGGTGATCTTCGCGGTGGCCGTGGGCGCGATGCTGCTGCTGTGGCTCATGTTCGCCCATACCCGCGTGGGCAAGGCCATGCGCGCGGTGGGCATGAATCCCAAGGCGGCCCGCCTGGCGGGCGTGAACCTGGCGCGGATCCGCGCCCTGGTGTGGAGCCTGTCGGGACTGATCTCGGCCGTGGCCGCGCTGCTCATCACGCCCAAGATCCTGATCACGCCGGACATCGGCCATATCGCGATTCTCGCGTATGCCGCGGCCATCGTGGGCGGCATCAGCAGCCTGCCGGGCGCGGTGGCGGGCGGCTTCGTGATCGGCGTGGCCGAGAACCTGGTGGGCCTGTTCATTTCGACCAACGCCATCGTGGTGGCGCCGTTCGTCGCCATCATGGTGGTGCTGCTGTTGCGCCCGCAGGGGCTGCTGGGCGGCAGGCTGCAGGTGAAGAAAGTATGACCAAGCCCATCGACCGCATCCTGCTGGCGTTCCTGGCGGCGGGGCTGGCCGCGCTGCCTTTCGTGGGCACCGGCTACGTCATCTACGTGGCGAACCTGCTGCTGGTATTCGTGGTGCTGGCGCTGGGGCTGCACGTGGTCATCGGCGAAACCGGGCAGTTCGCCCTCTCGCACGCCGCGTTCTACGGCGTGGGCATCTACACCGCCGGCCTCATCAACAACGCCTGGCATCCGCCTTTCTTCCTGTCCATTGCCGCCGGCGGCCTGCTGGCGGCCGCGCTGGGCTATGTCATCGGCGCGCTGTCGCTGCGCATGCGCGACATCTATCTCGCCCTGTCCACCTTCGCCTTCGGCGAGGCGATGCAGTGGGTGTTCCTGAACTGGCAGTCCGTCACCAACGGCTCCAACGGCTACCGGCTCTCGCCCGCCTCGCTCTTCGGCTACGAGCTGGTGTCCGACATCCGGGCCTATCCGTTCGTGGCGCTGATCGCCGCCCTGCTGCTCTGGGCCACGGTAGCCCTGTCGCGCTCGCAGTTCGGGTCGGCCTTGCGCGCCGTGCGCGAAAGCGAGGTCGCCGCGCAGGCCATGGGCATCGACGTCAACGCCGTCAAGCGCGCCGCGTTCACGCTGTCGGCCGCCTACGCCGGCATCGCCGGCGGCATGTACACCACTTTCGCGTCTTTCATCCACCCCGAGAGCCTGGGCTTCCAGACCACCATCCTCATTCTCACCATGGTCGTGGTCGGCGGCATCGGTTCGGTGCGCGGCGCGGTCGCCGGCGCGCTGATCTTCGGCCTGATCTCCGAACTGCTGCGCCAGGCGCTCTCGTTCCAGGAAATCATCTACGGCGTGATTCTCATGGGCTTCATGATGTTCGCGCCCAAAGGGCTGTTCGCGGACCGGGCCCGCGCCAAGCGTCCGGCAGCCGGGCCGGCCGCGGCTCCGGCGCGCCGGCAGAGGAGAATTGCATGAACCCGCCGGAGCATGCCAGGAGCGGATACGGGAACACGCCGCGCGAAGAGCGCGCGCGGCGGGCGGCCATCCCTATCTCGACGTGCGCGGACTCACCGTGCGCTTCGGCGGCCTGACCGCCATCGACGGCCTGTCGCTGCAAGTGCGGCGGGGCGCCATCCACGCGCTGATCGGCCCGAACGGCGCGGGCAAGTCCACGACCTTCAACTGCATTTCGCGCTATTACCAGCCCAGCGGCGGCAGCATCTGGTTCGACGGCGCCGACATCACACGGTGCAAGCCCCACGAGATGGCGGCGCTGGGCATTGCGCGCACCTTCCAGAACCTGGAGCTGTTCGGCGCGCTCACGGTGCGCGAAAACGCGCTGCTGGGCGCCTACGCGCAGGGCGCGGCGGGGTGGCGGCGCGCGCTGCGCCCGGCGGGCGCCGAGCAGCGCGAGCGCGTTGAGCACCTGCTCGAGCGCATGGGCCTGGCCGACCACCTGGACACGCCCCGCCTGCAGCCTGGATTTCGGCCGCCAGAAGATGCTGGAGCTGGCGCGCGCGCTGGCCATCTCCCCGCGCCTGCTGCTGCTGGACGAGCCCGCGGCCGGCCTGCGCAATCGCGAAATCGAAGTGCTCGACCGGCTGCTCAAGGAGCTCTGCGCGAACGAAGGCATCACGGTGCTGCTGGTGGAACACGTCATGCAGCTGGTGATGTCCATTTCCGACCGCATTACCGTCATGTCCTTCGGCGAGAAGATCGCGGAAGGGTCGCCCGCCCAGGTGCGCCAAGACCCGCGCGTCATCGAGGCCTATCTGGGCAAGGGAGCCGCCGATGCCTGATGTCCTGCTTGAAATCGACGCCGTATCGGCCGCCTACGGCAACATCCAGGCCCTGCGGGACGTATCGCTCGCGGTGCCGGACGGCGCCATCGTGGCGCTGCTGGGCGCCAACGGCGCGGGCAAGTCCACCACCCTGAACGTCGTATCGCGCCTGGTGCCGCCCACGGCGGGCAGCGTGCGCCTGGCCGGCGAGCTCATCCACCGCCTGCCGGCCGACGCGGTCGTCGGCCGCGGCATCGTGCAGGTGCCGGAAGGGGCGCGAAATCTTCCGCGACATGAGCGTGCGCGAAAACCTGGAAATGGGCGCCTACCTGCGCGCCGACCGCGCGGCCGCCCGCGCGGACCTGGACAGCGTATGCGACCTTTTTCCGCGGCTGCGCGAACGCCTGGAACAGAAGGCCGCCACGCTGTCCGGCGGCGAACAGCAGATGCTGGCCACGGCGCGCGCCATGATGGCGCGCCCGCGCATGATCCTGCTCGACGAGCCGTCGATGGGGCTGTCCCCCATCGTCGTCGAGCAGATCTTCGACATCGTGCTGCGGCTGAACCGGGAACAAGGCATCACCATCCTGCTGGTGGAGCAGAACGTGAAGCTCGCGCTGTCCGTATCGAGTTACGCCTACATCCTGGAAAACGGCGAAATCGCCCTGGAGGGAGACTCCGGGGCGCTGGCCCGGGACGAAGGCGTGCGACGCGCCTATCTGGGCGCCTGACTTCGGGAACATGCCATGACTTTGCACCTGCAGGACTCCAGCTTCGGCGACGACCGCGTGCTCATCGAGCGCTACCTGCAGAAGCCGCGCCACATCGAAATCCAGGTGTTCGCGGACACGCACGGCAACTGCGTGTACCTGTTCGAGCGCGACTGCTCCGTACAGCGCCGCCACCAGAAGGTCATCCCGAACTCGAAATGCGGGTGGCGATCCTGTTGCGCAAGGCCGAATCCGAGGGCGTGCCCATGCCCGAGGAGGTGGCGTTCTTCATCGCCAAGCACCTGCGCAGCAACGTGCGCGAGCTGGAAGGCGCGCTGCGCAAGGTGCTCGCCTACGCGCGCTTCCACGGCCGCGACGTGCTGACGGTGGACGTCTGCAAGGAGGCCCTGAAAGACCTGCTGTCCGTGTCCAACGGCCAGATCACGGTAGAGAACATCCAGAAGACGGTCGCCGACTTCTACAAGATCAAGGTGGCCGACATGTACTCGAAACGCCGGCCCGCCAATATCGCATTGCCGCGCCAGGTCGCCATGTACCTGGCGAAGGAGCTGACCCAGAAAAGCCTGCCTGAAATCGGCGATCTCTTCGGCGGACGGGACCACACCACGGTGCTGCACGCCGTGCGCAAGATTTCCGATGCCCGCGCCAAGCAAGCGGAACTGAACCATACCCTGCACGTGTTGGAACAAACTCTAAAAGGATGAACATGCAACTCGTACAAACCACACGCGATGCATTGCTGAAACCGCTGTCGACTGTGGCGGGCATCGTCGAAAGACGCCATACCCTGCCCATCCTGGCGAACATCCTGATGCGCAAGGAAGGCAACAAGGTCGCGTTCATCGCAACCGACCTCGAGGTGCAGATCACCACGCATGCAGATTTCGGCGTGGGCGCGGAGAACGAGTCCACCACCGTGTCGGCGCGCAAGCTGCTCGACATCCTGAAGGCGCTGCCCGACACCGGCGACGTGAAGCTGGCGCTGGCCAGCAACAAGCTGTCCGTGCAGTCGGCCAAGAGCCGCTTCGCGCTGCAGACGCTGGCCGCCAGCGAGTTCCCCACCGTGGCCCAGCCCGAGCAATGGGACGTCTCGCTGACCATGCCGCAGCGCACCCTGCGCCACCTGTTCAACATGGTGCACTTCGCCATGGCCCAGCAGGACATCCGCTATTACCTGAACGGCATGCTGCTGGTGTTCGAACCCGGCCGCGTGCGCGCCGTGGCCACTGACGGCCATCGCCTGGCGCATTGCTCCACGGCGGCCGACGGCATCAGCGAACGCCACGAAGTCATCGTGCCGCGCAAGACGGTGCTCGAGATGCAGCGCCTGCTGGAGGACTCCGACGAGCCGGTTTCGATCGACGTGGCCCCGGGCCAGATCCGCTTCCGCTTCGGCGACGTGGAGCTCGTGTCCAAGCTGGTCGAGGGCAAGTTCCCCGATTTCACGCGCGTGATTCCCACCACGTACACCCGCCATTTCCTGGTGGGCCGCGAGGCCCTGCAGGGCAGCCTGCAGCGCGCCGCCATCCTGACCACCGACAAGTTCAAGGGCGTGCGCCTGCAGCTGGCGCAGAACCAGATGAAGATCTCCTCCTCCAACGCCGAGCAGGAAGAGGCCCAGGAAGAGATCGACATCGACTACGGCCACGAGCCGCTGGACGTGGGTTTCAACGTCGGCTACCTGCTCGACGTGCTGGCCAACGTCAAGGTGGACAACGTGAAGTGGTCGGTCATGCCCGATGCGAACGCGTCCGCGCTCATCACCCTGCCCGAAGACGACGAATTCAAATACGTCGTGATGCCCATGCGCATCTGATCCGCCGCAACGCGGATTTGCGCCGCTCGCGGACCTTTGCCGGCCGCGAGCGGTCCGGCCGCCAGGCCGCTCTTTAAAGCCTTATCGATATCCACATGTCAGATCAGCAGAACACCACTCCCGAGAACAACGGCTACGGCGCCGATTCGATCAAGATGCTCAAGGGGCTGGAGGCAGTACGCAAGCGCCCCGGCATGTACATCGGCGACACCTCCGACGGCACGGGTCTGCACCACATGGTGTTCGAGGTGGTGGACAACGCCATCGACGAGGCGCTGGCCGGCTACTGCGACGACATCGTCGTCACCATCCACACCGACAACTCCATTTCGGTGAGCGACAACGGCCGGGGCATTCCGACCGACATCCACAAGGATGACGAATTCCACCGCAGCGCCGCCGAAATCGTCATGACGGAGCTGCACGCGGGCGGCAAGTTCGACCAGAACTCGTACAAGGTGTCCGGCGGCCTGCACGGCGTGGGCGTGTCCTGCGTGAACGCGCTGTCGGAATGGCTGCGCCTGACCATCCGCCGCGACGGCAAGGTGCACCAGATGGAGTTCCGCCAGGGCGAGCGCGTGGCGCCCCTGACGGTCACGGGCACGACCGACAAGCGCGGCACCGAGGTGCGCTTCCTGGCCGACCCCATCATCTTCACCAATATCGAGTACCACTACGAGATATTGTCCAAGCGCCTGCGGGAACTGTCGTTCCTGAACAATGGCGTGAAGATCCGCCTGATCGACCAGCGCCAGGGCAAGGAAGAGAACTTCGCCTTCTCCGGCGGCGTGAAGGGCTTCGTGGAGTACATCAACCGCAGCAAGACCGTGCTGCACCCCAACGTGTTCGCGGTATCCACCGAATCGTCGGCCGGCGGCGTGCCGGTGGGCGTGGAAGTGGCCATGCAGTGGAACGACAGCTACAGCGAAAGCGTGCTGTGTTTCACCAACAACATTCCGCAGCGCGACGGCGGCACGCACCTGACGGGCCTGCGCGCGGCCATGACGCGCATCATCAACAAGTACATCGTCGACAACGAGCTGGCCAAGAAGGCCAAGGTCGAAACGTCCGGCGACGACATGCGCGAGGGCCTGGCCTGCGTGCTGTCGGTGAAGGTGCCCGAGCCCAAGTTCAGCAGCCAGACCAAGGACAAGCTGGTGTCCAGCGAAGTGCGTCCCGCGGTGGAAGAGGCCGTGGCCCGCACGCTGGAAACCTGGCTGCTCGAGCACCCGAACGACGCCAAGGCGCTGTGCGGCAAGATTATCGAAGCCGCGCGCGCGCGCGAAGCGGCGCGCAAGGCGCGCGAAATGACCCGCCGCAAGAGCGTGCTGGAGGGCGCCGGCCTGCCCGGCAAGCTGGCCGATTGCCAGGAAAAAGACCCCGCGCTGTGCGAGCTGTACATCGTGGAGGGCGACTCGGCGGGCGGCTCGGCCAAGCAGGGCCGCGACCGCAAGTTCCAGGCCGTGCTGCCGCTGCGCGGCAAGGTGCTCAACGTGGAGAAGGCGCGCTTCGACCGCCTCATCGCCAGCGAGCAGATCGCCACGCTGATCACGGCCCTGGGCACCAGCATCGGCCCGGACTTCAACATCGACAAGCTGCGCTATCACCGCCTCATCATCATGACCGACGCGGACGTGGACGGCGCGCACATCCGCACCCTGCTGCTCACGCTGCTGTACCGCCAGATGCCCGAGCTGGTGCAGCGCGGCTACGTCTATATCGCCCAGCCGCCGCTGTACAAGGTGAAGGTCGGCCGCGAGGAGCGCTACCTGAAGGACGACGCGGAAGAAGCGCAGTTCATGCTGCAGCTCTCGCTGAAGGAGGCCGAGATCATCTCGGGCGGCAACATCATCCGCGGCGAGGAGCTGGCCGAGCTGGCGCGCCAGTACGTGGCCGCCGACGGCGTCATCGGCCGCCTGTCGCGCGTGTTCGACGTGGCGGCCCTGTCGGCCATGGCCGAGGGCGTGGAGATCAACCTGGATTCCGAACAGGCCACGGCCGAATCCGCCGAACGCCTGAAGGCCGCCATGCGCGACCCGGTCTCGGGCAACGGCGTGGAAGTGGTGCCCGAGTTCGACCCCGTTACCGAAAGGCACCGCCTCTCGGTGCGGCGCATGCACCACGGCAACGTGCGCGTCAGCATCATCGACGCGGACTTCATCGGCGGCTCCGACTACGCCGTGCTGTCCAAGGCGGCCCAGAGCTTCTCGGGCAAGGTGTTGCCCGGCTCCATCGTCGCGCGCGGCGAGGGCGACAAGCGCAAGGAACAGACCGTGGCCGACTTCCGCGAAGCCATGGCCTGGCTGCGCAGCGAAGCCGAGCGCGGCATTTCCAAGCAGCGCTACAAGGGCCTGGGCGAAATGAACCCTGAGCAGCTCTGGGAAACCACCATGGACCCCAAGGTGCGCCGCCTGCTGCGCGTGCAGATCGAGGACGCCATCGCGGCCGACGAAGTCTTCACCACGCTCATGGGCGACGACGTCGAGCCGCGCCGCAACTTCATCGAGACGCACGCGCTGTCGGCGGGCAATATCGACGTGTAGGCCGCGGACCCTCCCATACCCGGTACGTGCGCTTCTCCGCCGCACGGGAGAAGGCTGCCTTCGGGCAGCCTTTTTGCCGCCTGGCGCGATGCGCCAGCCTGTGCCGGCAAGCCGGCCTTGCGCGGGCCGGGGTCGAGGCGGAGCAGGGCGTCCATGGCGCGGCGCGCGTCGGCGGCGCGGCAGGCTTTTTCTACCCAGGACGAGGCCGCGTCGAAGTCGCGCAGGAAAAGGTGGGCGGCGGACATGCCGGCCTGCATCCGGTACAGCTCGGGGTCGAGGGGGCTGAAGCGCATGGCGCGCGCGAAATGCTCGATGGCGGCCTCGGTGTCGCCGTGCCACAGCCGCAGGAAGGCGCCGAGGAACCATGCGGCCGCGAGATCGGGTTGAGCACCAGCGTTTTTTCCAGCAGGGCGATGCCGCCCGGGAGGTCGCCCGCCAGATGGGCCAGCGCGTGACCGGCCGGATGGCCGGGGTGACGTCGAGGTGACGACCGCAGATGCTCAGGTTCATAGCTTGCTCTCCTTTCTAAAGAGGAAAATGGGTGCGCAATGCGCGCGTTGAAGTCGTTAGGCGTTCTCCTTGGTTCAGTGATTCGGGTTGTGTAGTACTAGTGTATAGACTCGGGCCGATAAAACAAGCTGATCTGCCGCAAGTCCATGACACTTTTATGGATGATCCCGGGCCGTGACGAAGGGGGGCGGATGCCGCCTCGCGAGGGCGCGCGTTACATGCGGAAATGCTCGCCCAGGTAGACCCGGCGCACGGCGGGGTCGCCCACGATTTCATCCGGATGGCCGTCGGTGAGCACCTTGCCTTCGCTGATGATGTAGGCGCGGTCGCAGATGCCCAGGGTTTCACGCACGTTGTGGTCGGTGATGAGCACGCCGATGCCCCGTCCCTTGAGAAAGCGCACAATGCGCTGGATCTCGATCACGGCGATGGGGTCCACGCCGGCGAAGGGTTCGTCCAGCAGGATGAAGCGCGGGCTGGTGGCCAGCGCGCGCGCGATCTCCACGCGGCGGCGTTCGCCGCCCGACAGCGAAATGGCCGTATTGCTGCGGATATGGCCGATCTGCAGTTCTTCCAGCAGCAATTCGAGCTGTTCGTTGATCCGGGCCGTGGACAGGTTCTTGCCGTGCGCGTCGAACTGCAGTTCGAGCACGGCGCGGATATTCTGCTCCACCGTGAGGCGTCGGAACACCGAGGCGTCCTGGGGCAGGTACGACAGACCCATGCGCGCCCGCTTGTGGATGGGCATGGCCGTGATGTTGCCGTCGTCGATTTCGATGCGGCCGGCATCGGCGGGAACCAGCCCGACGATCATGTAGAAGCTGGTGGTCTTGCCCGCGCCGTTTGGCCCGAGCAATCCCACCACTTCGCCGCTGTTGACGGACAGGGACACATCCTGCACCACGGTGCGGCCGTTGTAGGTCTTGCGCAGTCCGGTGGCGCGCAGGCTGCCTTGTTTGACGCCCAGCGGCGCGGAGGTGACGGGAGACGGCACGGAGGGTTGGTTCATCGTGGCTGCAAATGGGGGTTGGGAAAGCGCGCTTAACGCCCCTTCTTGGTGGTGTTCTGGGTCGGCTGCTTGCCTTGCTGCTGCTTGGCGCGGCATTCGGCGACGAGGGCGTCCGACTTGGCGCGCGGCTCGGCCAGCGAGCGTACGCGGCCGCCGGCGGCCGCCGAATTGGGGCCGCCTTGCGCTTCGTAGGTGCCGCTTTTTTCGTTGTAGCGCACCCGCTCGCCGCGTATGGTGTCCAGCGGCTTGCCACAGACGTAGCGCACCACCACGGCCTGGCCGATCAGGTCGAACGTGCTCTTGGTGCCATCGTATTCGGCGCGCAGGCCCTTGCCCTCGATGAGTTCGAAATTCTCCGGACGCTCCTGGCGGATGGTGACGACCTTGCCCTTGTCGGCCGTCGCCGTGCCGTACTGGTTGCCGTCCTTGTCTTCGTGCATCTCGAGCGTGTCGGACGTCAGCGTCATGAGGCCGCGCGTCATGTGGACGTTTCCGGTGAAGATGCTCTGGCGCTTGACGTCGTCGTAGTGCAGCGTGTCCGACAGGATCAGCGTGCTCGGCTCCTCGGCCGGCGCGGCGGGCTTCTTGGCGTCCGCGGCGCAAGCGGGCGCGAGCGCCGCCGCCGTCAGCAGGGCGGCCGCCATCAGGCGCGCCGTCGGGGCGAGGACAATCCGGAGATCGGTCATGGTTTCTTCTGGTCAGTGTTGTGGGCGGGAATCTCGGTCTCGCGGCGCTTGCGGGTTTCGTCGCCCGAGATCTCCACGTCGGTGGAGGAGGAAACCTGCAGTTGGCGGGTCTTGTTGTTGTAGCGCATGCCGGTGCCGTTCATCCGCGAGCGGCCTTTCAGGACCTGGGCGGCAGGTCGGTGTAGACCAGGTCTTCGTCCGGCAGCAGGATGAGCTGCTGGCTGCGCACGTCCAGCACGTCGTTGTTGGCGTCGGGCTGGCGGTGCACGTGGGCGTCGCCGTTCATGACGATGCGCTTGCCGCCTTCTTCCATGACGCGGTCTTGGAGACCGCCACGGTGATGGGGCTGTCTTCGCGCTGGCCGACCGCGCGCGGCGTGGTGATGTGGTAGGAGTCGTCGTCCGGGAAATGTTCGGCGTAGACGCCTTCCAGGCGGTTGATGGGCTTGCCGGTGGGGTCGGTGCGCAGCATGACGAAATCGCGCGACCAGGCGTCGATTTCGTGGGTGATGCGGCGCGGCGGGTCGACCTGCACGGCGCGTTGGGCGTAATCGGCCGCCCACCAGCTGCACAGGACGAGCACCAGCAGCAGGAACAGCGCGATGAGGGAGGGCAGGCGGTCTTTCATGGGCAGGGGAACTCGGTGGGGCGCGTCACTGGATGGCGCCCGGGCCGAGCACGCCAGGCGCGGCCAGCAGCGCGCCCAGCCGGCCTTGCGACGCCAGCAGCAGGTCGCAGCACTCGCGCACCGCGCCGCTGCCGCCGGGCTGGCTGGCCACCCAGTGCGCCGCCTGGCTGACGTAGCCCGGGGCGTTGGGCACGCTGGCGGCGAAGCCCGCGCGCTGCATCGCCGGCAGGTCGATGATGTCATCGCCCATATAGCCGGTCTGGTCGAGTTGGACCGACGAACGCTGCGCAAGTTCGGCCAGCGCCGCGCCCTTGTCGCGCACGCCCTGTATCACCTCGGCGATGCCCAGCTCGGCGGCGCGGCGCGCCACGATGGGGCCGGATCGGCCCGTCATGAGCGCGACCTTGAAACCGCCTTCCAGGAGCAGGCGCAGACCGTGGCCGTCCAGCACGTGGAAGCGCTTCTGCACTTCGCCGTTGTCGCCGTAGTAGAGGCTGCCGTCGGTCAGCACGCCGTCCACGTCGAACACCATCAGGCGCACGGCCGCGGCGCGTTCGCGCACGGCGGGCGCGATCCGCGCGAGGACCAGGGCCTCGGCGGGGTGGGGCACGGAGCGGGGGAGATTCATTGTCATACCACCTTTGCGGCCATCAGGTCGTGCATGTGCAGCGCGCCGAGCAGCTTGCCGTCGCGGTCCACCACGAGCATGTGATTGAGCCTTTGTTCGTCCATTTGCTGGGCGGCCTCGACCGCCAGCGCATCGGGGTTGATGGTGCGCGGAGAGCGGGTCATGCCGGCGTCCACCTGCAGGCTGCGGATGTCGCCGTGGCGCGCGATCAGGCGGCGCAGGTCGCCGTCGGTGAAGATGCCCAGCGGCTGCTGCCGGGGATCGGTGACCACCGTCATGCCCATGCCCTTGGCCGACATGACCTCCAGGGCGCGGGAAACGGGCGTGCCCGCCGTGACAATGGGCAGGGCGTCGCCCTTGCGCATGACGTCGCGGACGTGGGTGAGCAGCCGGCGGCCCAGCGCGCCGCCCGGATGCGAGCGGGCGAAGTCCTGCGGACTGAAGCCCGCGCGCCTCGAGGCACGCCCTCGGCCAGCGCGTCGCCCAGGGCCAGCGCGGCGGTGGTGCTGGCCGTGGGGGCCAGGTTCAGCGGGCAGGCCTCCTGGGCCACGCTGGCGTCCAGGTGGATGTCGGCCAGCCGCGCCAGCTCGGATTGCGGATTGCCGGTAATGGCCACCAGCCCGGCGCCCATGCGGCGCACCACGGGCAGCACGGTCAGCAGTTCCTGGCCCGTGCCGGAATAGGAAATGGCGATCAGCACGTCGTCGCGGGTAATCATGCCCAGGTCGCCGTGCACCGCCTCGGCTGCGTGCATGAAGAAGGCCGGCGTGCCCGTCGAGGCCAGCGTGGCGGCGATCTTGCGCGCGATGTGGCCGGTCTTGCCGATGCCGCTGACCACCACCCGGCCGCGGCATGCGAGCAGCATGTCCACGACACGGGCGAAACGCTCGTCCAGCCGGGCGGCGAGGTCGTGCAGGCCCTGGCTTTCGATTTGCAGCGTTCTGCGCGCAGATGCCAGCGCGGTCTCGGAAGTTATGGTGGGATGGTCGGTCATGGCGGGATTTTAATATCAGGCGGCGGGTTTGCCCCCGCCTGGGGGGTATGGCATGCTGGCGGCTCTTTTGCCGCCCGTCTTAATTCACACGTTCAGGTCCGATCCATGTCCCGCATTCCCAGCCCCGTTCTTGGTACGCCGCTTTCTCCCCTGGCCACCCGCGTCATGCTGCTCGGCGCGGGCGAATTGGGCAAGGAGGTCGCCATCGCCCTGCAGCGGCTGGGAGTGGAAGTCATCGCGGTGGACCGCTACGCGGACGCGCCCGGCCACCAGGTTGCGCACCGCGCGCACGTGGTGCCCATGACCGACGCCGAGGCCCTGCGCAAAATCATCGAGCAGGAGCGGCCGCACGTCATTGTCCCTGAAATCGAGGCCATTGCCACCGACCTGCTGGTCGCGGGAGGCCGCGGGCGCGGCGCGCGTGACGCCCACGAGCCGCGCCGCCCATCTCACCATGAATCGCGAAGGCATCCGCCGCCTGGCCGCCGAAACCCTGGGCCTGCCCACCTCGCCCTATCGGTTCGTCGATTCCGAGGAGGCGTTGCGCGAGGCCATCGACGGGGGCGTCGGCTATCCCTGCGTGCTCAAGCCGGTCATGTCGTCCTCGGGCAAGGGCCAGTCGGTGCTCAAGAGCGCCGACGACATTCCGGCCGCCTGGCGCTACTGCCAGGAGGGCGGCCGCGTGGGCAAGGGGCGGGCCATCGTTGAGGGCTTCGTGCGCTTCGACTACGAAATCACCCTGCTCACCGTGCGCGCCCGCGGCGCCGACGGCCAGATCGAAACCCGCTATTGCGAGCCCATCGGCCACAAGCAGGTGGACGGCGATTATGTCGAAAGCTGGCAGCCGCACCCCATGTCGCCCGCGGCCCTGGAGCGGGCGCGCGAGATCGCGCTGGCGGTCACTTCCAACCTGGGCGGCCTGGGCATTTTCGGCGTGGAGCTTTTCGTGGCGGGCGACGACGTGTGGTTCTCGGAGGTCAGCCCGCGTCCGCACGATACGGGCATGGTCACCATGATTACCCAGGCGCAGAGCGAGTTCGAGCTGCATGCGCGCGCGCTGCTGGGCCTGCCGGTCGATACCCGGCTGCGCCAGCCGGGCGCCAGCTGCGTCATCTACGGCGGCGTGGATGCCGGCGCGGTCGGCTTCCACAACGTGGCCGAGGCCCTGGCCGAGCCTGGCACCGATATCCGCCTGTTCGGCAAGCCCGAATCCTACGTGAAGCGCCGCATGGGCGTGGGACTGGCGGTGGCCGACGACGTGGCCGAGGCGCGCGCCAAGGCCAAGCGGGTGTCGGCCGCGGTGTCGGTCAAGGCCGGTTGACCCCATTCCGGCGGCCGGCGGGACCGCATCCGGATTTCTCGGGAAACGGGCGCCATGGCGCCCGTTTTTTTTTCGCCATCGGAAGGCTGCCCGGGGGCGGCGCGCTTTTTTCTTGCGCCAGATCAATAAAGCCGCGAATCGGGGACATAAAGCCGGGTCCGGCCCGCCGCCCGGCCGATACACTGCGCGCCGTCGCATGCCCATTTTCGCGGAATGGATTTGCGCTTCATCACAGTTTGTTCGATAATTTCAAAAAAAACTAGAACCAGCGTAACTAAAATTGTCAGAACGGCCCTGCGGGGCCATCGCACAGGCGGTCATGGAACTTTCACCTCAAAACGAGCGTTTCGTCCTGCACTTCGGCGAAATGGGCAGCCGATGGGGGGTGAACCGGACCGTCGGCCAGATCTATGCGCTGCTGTTCCTGTCGCCCACACCGCTCAACGCGGACGACATCGCCGAGACCCTGGGCTTTTCCCGTTCCAACGTCAGCCTGGGCCTCAAGGAGCTGCAATCGTGGCGGCTCGTGCGGCTGATGCACCAGGTGGGCGACCGCCGCGACTATTTCGAGACGCCCAAGGACGTGTGGGAAATCTTCCGCATCCTGATGGAAGAAAAGCGCAAGCGCGAAGTCGATCCCACCCTGACGCTGCTGCGCGATTCGCTGCTCGAGCCGGCCAAGGCGCCGGGCGATAGCTACGCGCAACAGCGCATGACCGAAATGCTGGAGCTCATCGAACTGTCTACCGGATGGTTCGATGAGGTTCAGCGTCTGCCGCCCGAAACCCTGCAGAGCCTGATGAAGCTCGGCTCGAAAGTGCAGAAGGTGCTGGGTTTCGCCGGCAAACTCCGGGGCAAGAGCTGATCCGCCCCAATTTTTCAGGAAACCTCTATGAAGTTGTATCCAACGCCCGTATCATGGCGCGAGAGACGGCCTGGGAACCACGCCGGTTGCTGCGGCATCTCGAATCCTTGGGAGCGCAACAATGATTGATCTCGACGTCGTCAACCTGTCGCGATTCCAGTTTGCCGCGACGGCGCTTTATCACTTTCTCTTCGTTCCCCTCACGCTCGGCCTCTCTTTCATCCTGGCCATCATGGAGAGCGTGTACGTCATGACCGGCCGCCAGATCTGGAAGCGCATGACCATGTTCTGGGGCACGCTCTTCGGCATCAACTTCGCGCTGGGCGTGGCCACGGGCGTGGTCATGGAGTTCCAGTTCGGCATGAACTGGTCGTACTACAGCCACTACGTGGGCGACATCTTCGGCGCGCCGCTCGCGCTCGAAGGGCTGATGGCCTTCTTCCTGGAAGCCACCTTCGTCGGCCTGTTCTTTTTCGGCTGGAATCGCATGTCCAAGGTGAGCCACCTGGTCGTGACCTGGCTGGTGGCCTTCGGCACCAACCTGTCCGCGCTGTGGATCCTCATCGCCAACGGCTGGATGCAGAACCCGGTGGGCGCGGTGTTCAACCCCGACACCATGCGCATGGAGATGACCGACTTCGCTTCGGTGCTCTTCAATCCCGTGGCCCAGGCCAAGTTCGTGCACACGGTGAGCGCGGGCTATGTGGCCGGCGCCATGTTCGTGATGTCCATCAGCGCCTGGTACCTGCTGCGCGGCCGCCATACCGACCTGGCCAAGCGCTCCATGGCCGTCGCCGCCAGCTTCGGCCTGGCCTCGGCGCTGTCGGTGGTGGTGCTGGGCGACGAAAGCGGCTACCTCACCACCGAGCACCAGAAGATGAAGATCGCCGCCATGGAGTCCATGTGGCACACCGAGCCGGCGCCGGCGGACTTCAACCTCATCGCCATTCCCAACCAGGCGGAGCGCAAGAACGACTTCGCGATCCAGATCCCGTACGTGATGGGGATCATCGGCACGCGCTCGCTCACCACGCCGCTGCTGGGCATCGACGACCTGGTCCTGCGCGCCGAGAACCGCATCCGCGACGGCATGGTGGCCTACGAGGCCCTGCAGAAGATCCGCGCCAATCCCAAGGACACCGACGCGCGCATGACCTTCGACAAGACCTGGCCCGACCTGGGCTACGCGCTGCTGGTCAAGCGCTACCAGTCCGACATGAGCAAGGTCACCGAAGAAGACATCAAGAAGGCCGCCTGGGACACCGTGCCCAACGTGGCGCCGCTCTTCTGGACCTTCCGCGTCATGGTGGCGGTGGGCATGTACCTCATCCTGTTCTTCGCCGTGGCGTTCTGGCTGGCCTCGCGCGGCCGCCTCGACAGCCGGCCTGGCCTGCTCAAGGTCGCCCTGTGGAGCCTGCCGCTGCCCTGGGTCGCCATCGAATGCGGCTGGTTCGTGGCCGAGTACGGCCGCCAGCCCTGGGTCATCGAAGGCGTGCTGCCCACCTACTACGCGGCGTCGGGCCTGACCATTCTGGACCTCGCCATCAGCCTGGCGATCTTCCTGGTGCTCTACACCGCGCTGTTGATCATCGGCGTGAAGGTCATGCTGCATGCCGTGCGCAAGGGCCCCGCGTCCGATGCGCCGCCGCCGGCCGAAGCCGCGGCCGATCCCGTGCACGCCGCCGTGCGCGCCTGATGGAGAGATAGCAGATGGATACCCTTATTCCTTTGGACTACGCGACACTGCGCGTGATCTGGTGGGTGCTGCTGGGCGCGCTGCTCATCGGTTTCGCCATCATGGACGGTTTTGACCTCGGCGTGGCGGCCCTGCTGCCCGTGGTGGCCCGGACCGACACCGAACGCCGCATCGTCATCAACGTGGTGGGGCCGGTCTGGGAAGGCAACCAGGTCTGGCTGATTACCGCGGGCGGCGCCATTTTCGCCGCCTGGCCGCTGCTGTACGCCGCCTCGTTCTCGGGCTTCTACCTGGCGATGATGCTGGTGCTGATCGCGCTCATCCTGCGTCCGGTGGGCTTCAAGTACCGCAGCAAGATGGAAGGCACGCGCTGGCGCAGCCGCTGGGACGCCGTGCTCTGTTTCTCGGGCGTGGTGGCCTCGCTGGTGTTCGGCGTGGCCATGGGCAACGTCATCCTGGGCGTGCCCTTCACCTTCGAGAGCGGAACGCTGCGGCCCATGTACGAAGGCCATTTCTACCAGCTCTTCGCGCCCTTCGCGCTGCTGGCGGGCGTGCTGAGCGTGGTGATGCTGGCCATGCACGGCGCGGTGCTGCTGGCCTGGCGCTGGCTTAGGCCAGCAAGCGGCGCCATGCCGGCAGGCTGCCCCTGTCGTCCATCTCGCCCAGCCAGCCGCGTCCGCGCCTTGCAAAGGCCTGGTGCACGTCGGCAATGGCGGTAGCCAGGCCGGAATCCTGCCCCAGTTCCTCCAGCATGGCCGCGGCCTCGCGCATTTCCTCCGACCGCCTCTGTCCGTGCTCTGCCACGCGGCCGATCAGGTAAGCCTCATACCCCTTGTCCCAGCCCACGCCGGGAAAGCTGGCCGCCAGGGAAGCCAGCACGCGACGATCCACGCCGAAATGCAGCGCCGCCTGCATGGATTGCACACACAGGGCCTCGGTGCCCTTGATCATGATGCTGCGGCAGAGCTTGATGGCCGACGCCAGCCCGACCTCATCGGCGACAGCCTCGGTGCGCATCCCCATGGCATTGAGCGCTGGCGACAGCTCGCGAGCGCGCCGGCCACCCAACAACATGGGCACTCGCACCCCCTGCGGCGGCACCGGCGCCATGACGGCGGATTCGACATAGTCCGCCCCCGCCGCCTCGATATGCGCGCAATTGTCCTGCTTTGCCTTCGGCGACACCGAGTTCAGGTCGATGAATGTCTGGCCTGTTTCCAGATGCGCGGCAGCGTCGCGCGCCACGATGCCGGCCTGGCTGGCCGTGACTGCGGAAAATACCCATTGCGGGCCCCTCAGGCAGTCGGCCAGGCTCCCCGCCACACGGGCGCCCGCTCGCTCGGCCTTGTCCCGTATCAGGACGGCAGCCGCCGGATCGTCCAGCTTGATGTCATAGACGGCAACGGCACAGCCGCGGGCGCCCAGCGCCTGCGCAAAGATCGGGCCGACTTCTCCAAAACCGATGACGGCCACGGACGGAATGTTTTCTTGCATGAGTCGCTCCAAAGAAATGCGGTGCTCAAGACGAGCTTGCCTTGAGCGTCGCGCGCGAACCTGAATCGTCGCGGCGCGCGCAGGCGTTGAATTTCTGGCGGTCGAACAGGCCTTCCCACTTGGCAAGCACCATCACCGCTACGCTATTGCCTATCACATTGGTGGTGGAAGTCGCGATGGCAAGGATCCGGTCGATTCCGAACAGCAAACCCACGCCGGACAAAGGCAACGCCCGGGTGGACTGCAGCGTGGCCGTCAGCTTGACCAGGGCGCCTCCAGCCGCGCCCGCGCCACCCTTGGATGTCACCAGCATCACGGCGAGCAAGGCCAATGCCTGCGACCAGGGCAAGGGCGTGTCGGTTGCCTGGGCGATGAAACCAATGCCGCAGGCCATGTACAGAGAGGCGCCGTCGATGTTGAAGCTATAGCCCGCCGGCAAGACGAAACCCACCACCGCTTCATCGCACCCGGCCTGGCCGAGTTTGCTGACCAGCCGGGGAAAGGCGGCTTCGCTGGCCGCCGTGCCCATGGCGAGCACGGCCTCGTCGCGGATCACATACAGGATCCGGAAGATGGAAAGACCGGCGCTGGCGGCGACGAGGCCCAGAACGACGAATACGAAGAACAGCGCCGCGGCGTAATAGGTCAGGATGTAGCGCAGCAGGTAGATCAGGGTGTTTCCGCCATGGCTGCCCACGGCCGCCGCCATGGCGCCGAAGGCGCCCAGCGGGGACAGACGCATGATGAAGCCCAGCATCTTGAACACCAGCGTCTGCGCCTCGTCCAGCAGCTTGAACGCCACCCAGTCGGGTCTGGCCGCCACGGCAAGAGCGCCGCCGGCCAGCAAGGACACGAAGAGCACCGGCAGAATGTCGCCGGTCACGAAGGCCGAGACCAGCGTGCGCGGAATGATGGACAGCAAGAAATGCGTCAGCGAAAAGTCCGCCGCGCCGGCCTCGATCACCTTGTCGACCCCGTGGCCGGCCTCGGCCAGGACAGACGCATGCAGACCGTCGCCCGGTCTGAGCCAGCTCACAATGCCGTAACCCACGACCATGGCGATGGTGCTGACGACCTCGAAATATAAGAACGTTTTCAGGCCCAACCTGCCGAGCTTGCGAAAGTCCTTGATATGGCCGATGCCATGCACCACTGTACAAAAGATGATGGGTCCCAGCATCAGCTTCAGCAGCGCGATAAAACCCTCGCCCAGCGGTTTCATCGCCCTGGCGTGCTGCGGATCGACCAGACCGAAAACAATTGCCAGCGCGATCGCCGCCAATACCTGCACATAAAGTTTCTTGAACGCTTTCAAGCAATGCTCCCCGGTCGGCCTCGGCCGACCTCCCGTCCGTATTCCGTCGATCTATTCCGGCCGGATGCCGGCGCGCTGGGCGGCATCGCGGGAGCGGGCGTATTCCTCTCGGAGAAAAGCTGCAAACCCCGCGGAGGTTTCCTGCTGCGAGGAGGCGGCCTCCACGCCGAAGTCCCTGAGCTTGCCCTCGATCGCCGGATCGTGCGCGCCATCGGCCACGGCCCGCTGCAGCCGCGACAGGACATCGACCGGCGTGCGCGCCGGCGCCAGCAGGCCGGCATAGCTGGCCGCCGCCAGGTCTTTGTAGCCGGCTTCGGCCAGGGTTGGCAGTTCGGGCGCCAGGGCAAGCCGATGATCTGCCGCGATCGAGACGATGCGGACCTTGCCCGCTCTGTGCAAAGGCAGGGCCGTTGAAAACTCCGTGACCGTGGCCTCGATACTGCCGCCCATCAAGTCCGGAATCAGCGCTCCGCCGCCCCGGTAGGGCACATTGACCAATTTCGCGCCCGTCGCCGCGTTGATGCGCAGCAGGGTGAGGTGAGTGGCGCTGCCCACGCCCGAGGTTCCGGTATTGATGCTTCGCTTGCGCGACAGGGCCACCAGTTCCTCAAGGTTGCGCGCCTCAACCTGCGAATTGACGACCAGGACATGCGGCACATAGCCCACCATGGCCACCGGCGCGAAGTCCTTGAGAGGGTCATACGGCATCTTGGCCTGGATGAAGGGATTCACCGTCAATGGCCCGTTGGAACCGACCAGCAGCGTGTACCCATCGACCGGCGCGCGCGCCACCATGTCGGCGCCCATGCTGCCGCCGGCCCCAGGCTTGTTCTCCACGACAGCCGGCACGCCGAGTCTGGGACCGATGGCCGCGGCAATGATGCGCCCCACCGCATCGATGTTGCCGCCCGCCGCAAAAGGAACGATCAGTCGCAAGGGCCGATCCGGATAAGCCGCCAGCACCCGCCCCGGCAAGGCCAGCGAGCCCAGCGCCAGGCCGCCGCTGCGTAAGAAGTCGCGTCGCTTCATAGTCTCCTCCATATTGTTTTCGTTGCGCGAGACAGACTCAGTCCAGATAGCGCAGTCCCGCGCGCGCGAGGGACTCGCGCATTCCGTAGATATCCAGTCCCAACTCGCCGGCGGCCAGGCGCTCGCGCTTGCGGGCCTCGTTGGCCAGCCGCTCATCGGCGCGGTCGGCGATCTGTCCGACCCGGACAGCCGGCACCACGACGACGCCGTCCGCGTCAGCCAGCACCACATCGCCCGGCCGCACCAGGACGCCTGCGCACACCACCGGGATGTTGACCGACCCCAGCGTCGCCTTGACCGTTCCCTGGGCGCAAATGGCCTTGCTGAAAACGGGAAAACCCATTTCGCGCAACGCCAGCACGTCACGCGCCCCGCCGTCGATCACCAAGCCTTTCGCCCCGCGTGCACGGAAACTGGTGGCAAGCAGTTCGCCGAAGAAACCATCGCGGCAATCGCTGGTGCAGGCCGCCACCACCACATCGCCCGGCTGCAGTTGTTCGGCGGCCACATGCATCATCCAGTTGTCGCCCGGCTGCAGCAGCACGGTAACGGCCGTGCCGCACAACCGCGCCCCTTCGTACACGGGCCGGATGGCAGCGTCCAGCAGTCCTGCCCTGCCCATGGCCTCATGCACCGTGGCCACCCCATGGGCCGACAGGCGCTCGACCATTGCCGGGTCGGCTCTTTCGATCCGGCGTTTGACCACTCCCACCGTATTCAACAGTTCTTCCATTCAAAGCCCCTTGAGCGCCAGCGCCGCGTCCAGCCGCGGATACACGCGCCGCGCATTGCCTTCGTAAATCATCTGCCGCTCATCCCGGCTCAGTCCGGCGGCCTCGATGTAGCGGCGCGTATCGTCGTAATGAAATCCGGTTTGCGGATCGATGCCCCGTACCGCGCCTATCATCTCGCTGGCGAACAAGACGTTCTTCACCGGGATGACGCGGGCCAGAAGATCGATACCAGGCTGGTGATAAACGCAAGTGTCGAAATACAAGTTGTCCAACAGCCACGTTTCCAGCGGCGGCTTCTTCATTTCCTGCGCCAGGCCGCGGAATCGGCCCCAGTGATAAGGCACGGCTCCTCCGCCGTGCGGAATGACGAACCTGAGATCCGGGAAATCCTTGAACAGATCCGAACCGAGACATTGCATGAAGGCCGTCGTGTCCGCGTTCAGATAGTGCGCGCCGGTTGTATGAAAGCAGGCATTGCAGCTAGTGCTGACGTGGATCATGGCCGGGATGCCGTACTCCACCATGCGCTCATACAGGGGATACCAGTAGCGATCGGAGAGCGGGGGCGAGGTCCAATGGCCGCCGGAGGGATCCGGATTGAGATTGAGCGCCACGAAACCGTATTCCTCGACGCAACGCCTGAGTTCGTCCAGGCTGGTTTCAATCGGGGCGCCGGGCGACTGCGGCAACATCGCCGCGCCGACGAAATGATCGGGAAACAGCGCGGCCACGCGGTAGCACAGCTCATTGCAGATAGCCGCCCAGGTCTGGCTGGTAGCCAAACTGCCGATGTGATGCGCCATGAAACTGGCGCGGGGAGAGAAAATGGTGAGGTCGCACCCTCGCTCGCGCATCAGGCGCAATTGATTCATCTCTATGGATGCGCGAATCTCGTCATCGCTGATGCGCAGATCGCTGACGCGAGGCGCTGCCGACGGGTCCTTCAAGCCGGCGATCTGGCGTTTTCTCCAGTTCTCGAGCGCCTGGGGGGCCGTGGTGTAGTGGCCATGGCAATCGATAATCAAATTGATTCTCCAGAAACGGCGCGCGGCGCGTAGGCCACGCCGCGCATCAACAGGCGCGCCGTGCGAAGCAGCGCGGCGCGAACCACCTTGCCCGATGCGTCCAGGTCGAGCTCGACGCTGAACTCCCCCGAAGGGTGTTCCACCGATATGCGCTGCCTCGTGCCGCCGGGCGGGCACGCCAGGCCCTGGACCACGGAGCCCGGCAACACGCAGGCCGTGGCCACGGTCACCGCCGCCAAGACCCCTATGGCGTCGTGGCAGACATGAGGAATGAAGCATCGCGTGGATACGCTGCCGCCACGAACCGGCGGCGAAAGCAGGCACATCTTGGGATAGGGCTTGCGGCGCACGTCGCCCAGGCCCATCAACTCGCCGGCATGCAGGCGCAAAGCTTCCAGGCGCGTCTTGAGTTCCTCGTCGGCGTTGAGTTGCGCCACGCTTTCGTCGCCGCGGCGCCCGAGATCGGCAGCGCGCATCAGAACCATGGGCATGCCATTGTCTATGCAGGTGACGTCGATATCGGGCATCCCGGCTGGATGCAGGCGGTCCAGGACATTGCCGGTGGGCAGCAGGCTCCTGCATACCGAACCCGCCGCGTCCAGAAAACTGATGGCAATGGGCGCCGCCGTTCCCGGCACGCCGTCGATGCGCGCCGAGCCGTGATAGCACAGGCGGCCTCCCGGCGTCTGCACCTCGATGTCGCACAGCATGCCGGTATTGAGGGTCAGCACGCGATAGCTGCTCACCTGGCCTCGCGGCGCCACCATGCCCGTCTCCAGAGCGAAAGGCACGACGGCGGCCAGCATATTGCCGCAGTTGGGCGTGGTATCGACCTTTGCCTCATCGACCGCCACCTGGGCGAACAGGAACTCCAGGTCCACGCCCGGCTCGCGGCCCGGCCCCACGATGCCGGCCTTGCTCGTCAAGGGATGGGCTCCGCCCAGCCCATCGATCTGGCGCGCATCCGGCGACCCCATGACCGCCAGTAACAGGGCGTCCCGGCTGGCACGGTCAGCGGGCAGGTCCTGGGCCCTGAAGAAGGGCCCGCGGGACGTCCCGCCCCGCATGAACAGGCAGGGCACCGCGTGCTGCATTTGGTTTGTTTCAGATGTCTCCATTCCCAGCCATCCAGCAGTATGTTTTTTGCGAAAGTATGGGCTTTCCGGCAATGGGCCGGGTTGCCTTGTGCCTGAATGACCGTTCTAATATTTTTATGAGCCCTGATTCTCCGTCGATATGGAACCTCGCGATCGCCCGCCCCTGAGCCTGCGCCACCTCCATGTCTTCAATGTCGTGGCCGCCGCCGGCGGCGTGCGACGCGGAGCCGAGGCGCTGTATCGCGCCTCTTCCGCCGTCACCCGCGCCATCAACCGGCTGGAGGCGGCCTTGGGCGTCGCCCTGTTCGAGCGCAAGGGCACTGGCATGCTCCTGACGGCCGCCGGCGAAACGGTGCGCGTGCGCACCGAACGCATCCAGACGGAGCTCGCGGCCGTACTTGACGAAGCGCGGCAACGCGGCGGCCGGACAGGCAATCCGGGCGTTCTGTATCACACGGGACGGCTGACCAATGCCGCTCTGCTGGCCGACGTGCATCACATGTCCACGGTCGCCCACCAGCAGGGCTTGACCCAACCCGCCGTCAGTGCGGCGATTTCGCGGCTGGAGCAATGCCTGGCGCAGCCGATTTTCCAGCGCACGCCGCGCGGCATGATCCCCACGCCGGCCGGCGAACGCTGGGTAATGCGCTTCAAGCGCGTCCTGGCCGAACTGCGCAATATCGAGGCCGATGTCGCCGCCCTGAATGGCGCCATCGAGGGCGTGGTGACCGTCGGCGCCCTGCCCCTGATACGCACGCTGGTGCTGCCGCGCGCGATCGCCGAGGTGCTGGCCCGCCATCCTCGCCTGCGCATACGGACGCTGGAGAGTCCGTATGGGGATCTTTGCGCGGGGCTATTGAGCGCGGAGGTGGATTTCATTCTCGGCGCGCTTCGTCCGCTGCATGACAAGTCGCTCAGCACCGAAGTCCTGCTGCATGAAGACATCGTCCTGCTGGCCCGCACCGGCCATCCCCTCGCCGCACGGCGCGATATCGGCTTTGACGACCTGCGCGCCTATCCCTGGGTTCTGTCGCGCGCCTCCTCGCCGCTGCGCTATCAATTGAACGATTTCTTCCGCGCCTACGGCCAGCCCCTGCTCGAGCCATCGGTCGAAACGGCCGACCTGGCCACGCTGCGCGGACTGTTGCTGCACTCCAATATGTTGACGGCTCTGTCGCGCCATCAGATGCACTATGAAGTCGCCAGCGGGGGCCTGCAGGCGCTCGATTTCCCTCTGGATGGCATGCAGCGCGAGATTGGCGTCACGGTGCGTGCGGGCGCTCGGCTGTCGCCAGGCGCCCACGCCCTGCTCCAGGAAGTGCGGGCTCAGGCCCTGCTGGCCGTCCCCGCATAAACGGATTCGATCGCCCCGGCTCCTCAAACGCAACCCCGTCCTGCCGCGGCGCCGGCATACTCGACGCACGTCCCCCGAGAGGAGATCTTTCATGAAGCGCGTTCCGCCGCCCCATCCCGCGCCGCATGCGCCCGCCTTCGCCCTGCCGCCGGGCAGTTGCGATGCCCACGTCCACGTCTACGGACCCGCGGCGCGCTTTCCCTATGCCCCCGAACGGCGCTATGACCCGCCAGATGCGCCCATCGAAACATTGCAGCGACTGCACCGTCATCTGGGCGTGGACCGGGCAGTGCTGGTGCAGGCTACCGTCCATGGCACCGACAACCGCGCCATGCTCGATGCCATCAGCCGCGATCCCTCGCGCTACCGCGGCGTGGCCCTGGCCGCCGATGACGCGGACAGCAAGGAACTCGAAGCGCTGCATGCGGGGGGGGTTCGAGGCCTGCGCTACAACTTCATGCCCCACCTGGGCCCTTCTGCGGACCTGGATGCGGTGATGCGCATGGCGCATCGCATCGCCGGTCTGGGCTGGCATGTGCAACTGCATGCCCATGCGGAAGACCTGGCATCCATGCAAGACTTTCTGCATGCGCTGCCCGTGCCATTCGTCATCGACCACATGGGCCGCGTCATGGCGGAGCGCGGCCTGGGTCAACCTGCGCTGGCCAGCTTGTTGCGCGTGCTGGAACATCCGCGCGCCTGGATCAAACTCAGCGGTCCGGAAAGGCTGTCGGCCGCCCTGTCCCGAAGCACGCCGCCCTATGCCGACGTTGTTCCCATTGCGCGCCGCATCCTCGACGTGGCGGGCGACCGCGCCGTATGGGGACTGGACTGGCCACATCCCAATGTGCGCGAAGTTCCCGACGACGGCGACCTGATCGACATCCTGCCGTCCTACGGCGATGCGGAGACGCTGCGCCGATTGCTGGTGGAAAATCCCGCGCGCCTGTATTTCGGCCCGTAAACCGCCTCGCGGCTGGGGCCGTCTCCTGAACCTCCCCCGGGCTGCGCCGCATTATCGACAATTCCGGAAACATGCCCGCCAGCGCGGGCTACGAAATCGCGCAGAACATTACCGGGCGGCCTCCCGGGCGCCCCCGGGGGCGCGGCCGCGGCCGTGGTGGCCCGCCGACACAGGAAAACACATCGGGAAACTTGCAGCGGCGCGCAATCGCTTGCCATCATGGATGCACGGTATTGCCATGCAACAAGGAGATCTCATGCAGCGTTCCCTCAAGACCGGGCTCACGTCCGCCGCCTTCGCCGCCGCGCTTGCCGCCGCCCTGAGCGCCGCG
>NZ_LHSJ01000050.1:0-18613 GCF_001270295.1 Achromobacter sp. DMS1
CGATGCGGCCCAGCAGGTGCGCGGCCTGCAAGGCGGCCAGCCTGCCCCGGTGCTCGGCGGCCAGCGCACCCGCGATGCCCGCCGCCGTCGCCCGCCATGCCCACGCCCTGCACCGAGGTGCTGCCCCATTCGTCCACCGCGGGCTCCCAACAGTCCAGCGCCTCGTTCCAGCGGTGCTCCACGCCCACGGCGCGCGACAGGTTCACGTTCGGCACCACGCCCTGGTGCAGCATGAGCTGCTCGGCCTCGATGCTGCGCGTGTCGCCGCCCGCCGTATAGCGCACGCGCTCCAGCCGGCCTTCGCCCTGCGCTTCCAGCGCCGTGACGTTCTTCACGATGGGAATGGCGGCCCTGACCGCGCGCACGAGCTTCAGCCCCTTGGCCAGGTAGGGCGAGCGCAGAAAGCCCCATACCTTGGGCAGCGCCTCGGCCATGCGGCCCGCCGGCACGGTTTCCAGAATGGCGTCCACCTTCACGCCCGCATTCAGGTACTGCCAGGCCACCAGGTACAGCAGCGGCCCGCAGCCTGCCAGCACCGTGCGGTCCGAAGGCACCACGCCTGCCGACTTGAGCAGGATCTGGGCGGCGCCGGCGGTAATCACGCCCGGCAGCGTCCAGCCCGGAATCGGAAACGGCCGCTCCTGGGCGCCCGTGGCCAGCAGCAGGCGGCGCGCCTGCGCCATGCGCGCCTCGCCGTCCACCGAATAGGCCACCTCGAAACCCGCGGCCGCGTCGCCGGCCGTTTTCTCGGCCACGGCCCAGACGGTGGCGCCGGGCTGGTAGCGCGCGCCGGACTGCAGAAAGGGCGGCACCAGCGAGGCGCCGTGCCAGTAGTCTTCGCCGAGGATGCGGCGATCGGTGACGGGGGTGGTCGTGACGGCGCGGTAGATCTGGCCGCCCGGCGCGGGCTGCTCGTCGAGCAGCAGGTGGTATCCACGCCCAGCGCCGCCGCCGTCGCGGCAGCCGCCAGTCCCGCCGGGCCGGCGCCCACCACCAGCAAGTCGCAATGCGTTATTTCGTTCATGCCTGCACCTTGCGCGCGCCCGCCTGGCGCTCGATGTTCATGCCTTCCCGCACCAGCGTCATGCAACCCTGCTGATTGGCCTGGCCGTCGATCGTGACCAGGCAGTCGTAGCACACGCCCATCATGCAATAGGGCCCGCGCGGCACCTCGCGCACGGCCGTGTCGCGGCAGGCGGACACGCCCGCCGCGAACAGCGCGGCGGCTACGGTGTCGCCCTGGCGGCATTCCTGCGCCGCGCCGTTGATGATCACGCGCACGGGGGCGGCCTGCGCCTGGCGCCGCGCCTCCTCAAGCCTCTTGAACATGAAACCTCCGGGTCGAGAACGGCGCCATGTCGTCGGCCAGCCGGCCGGCGGCGATCATGGGCGCCAGATGGTGTGCATGCGCGGCCGCCAGCGTCACGCCGCTGTGACAGGTGGCGACGAAAGCGCCGGGGCATGCTTCGGATTGCTCATAGACGGGAAAGCCGTCCTGCGACATGACGCGCAACGCAGCCCAGCTGCGCACCACGCGCACCTCGCGCAGGGCCGGCAGGGTGCACACCGCGCGGTCGGCCAGCGCGCCCAGGATGGGCAGGCCGACCTGGTTGTCGGCGTAGCCGGCCTCTTCCTGCGAATCGCCGATGAGCCAGGTGCCCTCGTCCGTCTGGCGCAAGGTGGACATGGGCGTCTCCAGCAGGCGGCGCGTGCGCTCCAGCACCACGATCTGGCCGCGCTGGGGCCGCACCGGCACCGCCAGCCCCACTTGTTCGCCCAGCGCCTTGTTGCCCAGGCCGGACGCGAGCACCACCTTGTGCGCGCGCACCGCGCCCTGGCCGGTGCCGATCTCGAACACGCCGTCGCGGCGCCGGATCGTCTGCGCGGGACGGCGCGGCAGGTAATCCACACCCGTCTGTGCAAAAGTCATGTGCAGCGCGCGCAGCAGCTTGAGCGGATTGGCGATGCCGTCCACCGGCGTCCAGGTGGCGCCCACCACGTCCGGCCCGATGCCCGGCACCAGGCTGGCCAGCTCGGCGCGGTCCAGCAGCTTCCACTCGTAGCGGCTCATGCCGGGCTGGGCGAGCAGGCCGGTCATGAACTTGACGCGCGCCTCGCGCTCTTCTTCGCTCAACAGCACGTGCAGGCCGCCGCGCTGCTCCAGGTGCACGTCCACGCCGGTGCGTTCCAGCAGCTCGGCCGCCAACTGCGGCCAGGCGCGGGCCGAGGCCATGGTCCACACGCCATAGCGCGGCAGGCCCATGCCCTTGCTCTGCACCCACACCAGCCCGAAATTTCCGCGCGAGGCGCGGTACGCCACATCGCCCTCGTCCAGCACGGCCACGCGCTCCAGCTCGCGCAGCAGCCCATAGGCGATGGCCGAGCCCACCAGGCCGCCGCCGATCACCGCGACATCGTAGATGCCGCGCTGCGACGGCGCGCGCGGCGCCAGTTTCTCTTCGTCCGTCATTGGGTTCCTTTTCCGACAAACAGCTTTTCCAGGCCCACCAGGCGGTCCAGGATGAATATGGCGATGATGGTCACGTAGATGAGTACGGCGGAAACCGCGGTGACCAGGGGATCGATCGTGTCCTCGATGTGCAGGAAGATGCGCACCGGCAGCGTGGTGGTGGACGGCGAGGCGATGAAAATCGACATCGTCAGCTCGTCGAAACTGGTAATGAAGGCAATGACCCAGCCGCTCACCACCCCGGGCAGCAGCAGCGGCAGCACCACGCGCCGGAAGGCCGTCCAGTTGGAGGCGCCCAGCGATTGCGCCGCGCGCTCCAGCGAAGGGTCGATGCCGGTGGCCGAGGCCAGCACCAGCCTCAGGGCGTACGGCATGATGAGGATCACGTGCGCGATGACCAGGCCCACGTACGTGCCCGCCAGGTCCACGGTGGTGAAGAACTTCAGGAAGGCCAGGCCCAGCACCACGTGCGGAATCATCAGCGGCGACAGGAAGAACGCCACCAGCGCCTCGCGGCCGCGAAAACGGTTGCGCGCGATGGCCAGCGCGCCCGGCACGGCCAGTACGATCGCCAGCGAGGCCGACAGCGCGCCCAGCCCCAGGCTGAACCAGAACGCGTCGATGAAGCGCGGGTTGTCGAGTATGGCGCGGAACCAGCGCAGCGACAGCCCGCCGCTGGGCAGCGAAATAAAGCCTTCCGAGGTGAACGCCACCGCGCACACCATCACGATGGGCGCCAGGATGAACAGAATGAAAAGGGTGTGGAACAGCAGCCCGAGGGGACCATTGCGAAAGCTCATGCCCGCGCTCCTAGTTGCCCGCGTTGAACACCGCGCCGTAGCGGCGCTCGATGAGCCGGTTGGCCGACAGCAGCACGATTACCGTGGCCAGCAGCAGCACCACCGCCAGCGCGGCGCCCAGCGGCCAGTTCAGGGTGTTGAGGAACTCGTCGTAGGCGGCCGTGGCCACGTTCTTGAGGCGGCGCCCGCCGATGATGGCCGGTGTGGCGAAGGCGCTGGCGGCCAGCGCGAACACCATGATGGAGCCCGACAATATGCCCGGCATGACCTGGGGCACGATCACCCGCCGGATCACGGTGAACTGGCTTGCGCCCAGCGAAAGCGCCGCCGCCTCGGTCGAGGGATTGATCCGCTGCAGCGAAGCCCACACCGCGATCACCATGAAGGGCACCAGCACGTGCGTAAGCGCGATGCCCACGCCCAGGTTGCTGTACATGAGGTCCACCGGCGTATCGGTCAGCCCCAGCGCCATCAGCGCCTTGCTGATGAGGCCCGTGGAGCCGAAGAGCAGCGCCCAGCCCAGCGTGCGCACGACCACCGAAATCAGCAGCGGCCCCAGCACCACCATCAGGAACAGCCCCTTCCAGGGATTGGCCATGCGCGACAGCACATAGGCCTCCGCCGTTCCCAGCACCAGGCAGGCCAGCGTTACCGCCGCCGCAACGCCGAAGGTGCGCGCGTAGATTTCGTAGTAATAACCGTCGCTGAAGATATCCACATAGTTCTTCAGCGTGAAAGTGGCCTGCACGCCCCCGTAGAACTGGAAATCGAAGAAGCTGATGAGAAACACCAGCACCATGGGCACCACGAGAAAGGTGGCGTAGAGCGCCAGCGCGGGCGCGCTGAGCACCCAGGGATTGGCGCGCGCGCTCATGGCCGGACCTGCCCCGCGCCCACCGGGCACATATCCTCCGCGCGCCAGCGCAGGTGCACCGGCTGCCCTTCCTGCGGCACGGTGGCGCCGTCGTTCTGGCGTATGACCAGCACCTCGCCCACCGATGTCTCCACCTGGCACAGCCAGTGGTTGCCCTGGAACACGCGGGCCTTCATGCGGCCCGGCAACGCACAGGCGGCGGGTTCGGAGAACAGCACTTTCTCCGGCCGCACGATCACCGTGCCGGTGGGCACGGGACGGCCGCCCATGGGGATGTGCGCCTCGCCGACGCGCGCGCGCATCTCGCCCTCGTAGGATTCCGCGGTGGGCGTGAAAAGGTTGGCCTTGCCCAGGAATCCGCCAACGAACTGGCTGGCCGGGTCTTCGTAGGCCTGGAAGGGCTCGGCCACCTGCTCCACCCGCCCCTGGTTCATGACCACGATGCGGTCCGACAGCGCCAGCGCCTCGGACTGGTCATGGGTGACCAGGATGGTCGTGGTGCCAACGGTGCGCTGGATGCTGCGCAATTCGAGCTGCATTTCCTCGCGCAGCTTGGCGTCGAGATTGGACAGAGGCTCGTCCAGCAGCAGGACGCTGGGACGGATGACCAGCGCCCGCGCCAGCGCCACGCGCTGCTGCTGGCCGCCCGACATGCGCGCCGGATGGCGGTCGGCCAGGTGCGACAGGCCCACCAGCTTGAGCGCCTCGGCTACGCGCTGCTGGCGCTCGGCCTTGCCCACGCGCTGCATCTCCAGCCCGAACGCCACGTTCTCGGCGGCGGTCATGTGCGGAAACAGCGCATAGTTCTGGAACACCATGCCCAGCCCCCGCTTGTTGGCAGGCACCTTGCTGACGTCCTTGCCGTCGAGCACGATGCTGCCGCCGCTGGGCTCGATGAACCCCGCGATCATCTGCAGCGTGGTGGTCTTGCCGCAGCCGGACGGCCCGAGCAGCGATATGAATTCGCCCCGCTCCACCGACAGGCTGAGATCCTGCACGGCGGTCAGGTCGCCATAGCGCTTGCTCAGGCGGTTCAACACTAGATAGCTCATGAAGGCTCCTGGTGGCGGCGCGCGCGCCGCCCTGTGCTCAGCGCTCGATTTCCCGCGTCCAGCGCCGGTTCCAGTCATCGCGGTTCTGGTTCACCGTGTCCCAGTCGATCACGATGAGATCCGACGCCCGCTGGCCGATGGGCAGCGGCACGCGCTCGTCGTCCTTGACGTTGGCCTTCTTGTTGACCGGGCCGTAGCCATAGGCCGTGGCCAGCTTTTCCTGGACCTCGGGCGTGACCAGATAATTCACGAAGGCCTGCGCCAGCGGATTGGTCTTCTGCTTGGCGACAGGGCATACCGACGAAAGCAGCGCATAGGCGCCTTCCTTCGGATACACGAAGCCCACGGGAAAGCCCGTATCGGCAAACGCCTTGGCGCGGCCGCTGCCCCAGACGGAAACGACGGCCTGCCCGCTGGAAAAGAGTTCGGTCATCTTGCCGGGCGAGGGCTCGTACACCAGCACGTTGGGGCCCACTTCGTCCTTGAAGGTCTTGAAGCCGGGATCGATGTTCTTCTCGCCGCCGCCGCCTTCGCGCGCGTATTCCACCAGCGCGTGCAGGCCATAGGTATTGTTCAGCGGCGGAATCACCAGGAGCTTCTTGTACTTGGGGTCTTTCAGGTCTTTCCAGGACGTGGGCGGCGCCCATTTCTTTTCGTCGAAGACCTTTTTGTTGTACATGATGCCGGTCGCCACCAGGCCGATGGCCACGGCCTTGTCGGCCTTGTAGCGCGCGGTGGGATAGATGTCGTCGGCCGGCAGGCCCTTGATGGGCTCGCAGAATCCCAGGGCGATGGCCTGGTACATGGGGCCGTCGTCGATGATGGCGACGTCGATCTGCTGATTGCTCTTCTGCGCCTGCAGGCGCGCCACGGTGTTGGTGGAATTGCCCGCCACGTAGTCCAGCTCGACTCCATGCTGCTTGCCGAAGGGCGGGAAGATGTCCTTGCGCATGATGTCTTCGAAAGAGCCGCCGTAGCCTGCGACCACCAGTTTCTGCTGCGCCTGCGCGCCGCCGCCGAATCCGGCGGCCAGCGCGGCGGCCGCGAGCACTGCGAGTACCTTGCCCATGAAAACCCCCATTTATTTCAGGAAGAGAACTGCAAGAACTGCCCGTTGCTGCGTGGGTCGGGTAGCGCGGCCGGGCGTGGGTGAAAAAAACGCCGGATCCGCATCCCCCGCAACCTCATGTCGGTCGTACAATTGTCCGTACATGAATGTCCGTACAAATGATGATCGCGGGGAGACGGCCTTGTCAATCGGTTAAGGTCCGTACAAACCCCAAGATTCCCATAAAGGAGCCACCCATGACCCGGACTTTCGAACGGGCCGACCCCCAGGCCGGCGCGCGGGAGGCGCGCGGCGCGGCGCGCTCGCACGGCGCGGACGCCGCCGGTCCGCGCTACAAGAGCATCTACCAGGCGCTCGCCCGCGACATCGGCTCGGGCCGCTACCCGGTGATGACGCTGCTGCCCACCGAGCACGAGCTCTGCGAGCAGTTCGACGCCAGCCGCCACACCATCCGCGAGGCCATCCGCATGCTGACCGTGGCCGGCATGGTTTCGCGCCGCCCGGGCGTGGGCACGCGCGTCGAGACCGCCAAGGCCAGCACCCGGTTCACGCAGCGCATCTCGCAGTTTCCCGACCTGCTGCAATACGCGCGCAACGCGGCGCTGCTGGTGCGCGAAGTGCGCAACATCAAGCTGTCGCGCCGCCTGGCCGAGACGCTGGGCGGCGAGCCCGGCCAGACCTGGCTGCACATCAACTCCATCAAGACGCTGGACGACCGCGACACCCCGGTGGCCTGCACCCTGATCTACGCCGACCCCGCGCATTCCGACTTGCGCGCCCACATCCAGCCCCGGCTGTCGCTGCTGCGGCTCATCGAGGAAAACTTCGGCGACCGCATCAGCGAGGTCAACCAGGAGTTCTCCGCCACGCCCATCGCCGCGCCGCTGGCGCGGCAACTGCACGTGCGCCCAGGACGCCCGGTTTCGTCATCACGCGCCGCTACTACGGCGCGGCGGCGTGCTGCTGCTGGCCACCATCACCACGTTTCCTCATGACAAGATGAAGTACTCCATGTCGCTCAACGTGAGCTGAACGCTCAGGCTCCGTAGCCATACAGCTCCCGCGCGGCGGCGGCGCTGATCTTGCCGTCGGCCAGATCCCGCTCCACCAGGGCGCGGGGCCGCTCCGGGGCCGGGCCGTAGCCGCCTCCGCCGGGCGTCTCGATGCGCACGCTCTCGCCGGGCGGCAGCGCGATGTTCGCTGTCTTGGAAAACAGCACCTCCTCTTGCGGACCCCCATGGTTGCGGATCAGCCGCGCCCGCCGGCCGTCGCCGCCGCCGGCCACGCCGGAGGCCACGCCCACGGTGTGGCTGTCGGAACGGGCCGAGAACACGATGCCGGGGCCGGCCGCCCGGATCTGCTTGGCGATGGCGAGGCCGCCCCGCGTGCGCCCGGCGCCGCCCGAATCGGGAATCAGCGCATACTCGTCCATGATGAGCGGATACTCGTTTTCCAGCGCCTCCACCGGCAGGTTGGACGTGTTGGTCATGTGCACGTGCACCGCGTCCATGCCATCGGCGTCGTGGCGCGCGCCCGCCCCGCCGCCCAGCGTCTCCAGGTAGACGAACTGCCCCGGCCGCTCGCGCCAGCGGCCCGAGAACACGATGGCCGGGCAGCAGTCGTTGCTGGACGCCATGATCTTCTCCGGCGGCAGCAGGCCGCGGAACGCGCCGAAGATCGCGCCCGCCACCTTCTGCGCCGTGATCGAGCGCGCGCCCACCGCCGCGGGATGCTCGGGGTTGGTAATGGTGCCCACCGGCGCCGAAATGCGGATGGGGTCGAACAGGCCGGCATTGGGCGCCAGATCGGGGTCCAGCAGCGCCTTCACGGCGTAATACACACTGGCGCGCAGCGCGTTGTAGGGCAGGTTCATGGCGCCGCGCGCCTGCCTGCCCGACCCCTCGAAATCGAAATGCAGCCCGTCGCCGGAAACGGTGAGCGTTACCTGGATCGGCACCGGGTCCCCGCCCATGCCATCGTCGTCCAGGTCGCTGCGGAAGGTGTAGCGGCCCTGTTTCAGCTCGCCGATGCGGTTGAGCAGGCGGCGCCGCGTGTACGCGATCACATCCTCCACCGAGCGCAGCACCGCCTCCAGGCCCATCTGGCGGATCAGGCCCTGCACCGCGGCCGCGCCGCGCCGGTTGGTGGCCATCTGCACGCGCAGATCCAGGATGCGCTCCTCGGGATCGCGCGTGTTGGCGCAGATCAGGCGCAGCATGTCTTCGTCCACTTCGCCCGCGCGCGCGATGCGGCACGCCGGAATGCGGATGCCTTCCTCGAAAATGGACTTCAGGCCGCCGGCGATGGAGCCCGGCACCGCGCCTCCCACGTCGGAGTGGTGAGCGATGTTCGCCGCGAAAAAACGCAGCCCGCCTTCCCAGAACACCGGCGTGACGATGTTGATGTCGGGCAGGTGGCTGCCGTCGGCCAGATAGGGATCGTTGCAGATGAAAACGTCCCCGTCGCGGATTTCGGCGGCCGGAAAGGCGCGCAGAATGGCGCCCATGGCGCCGTCCAGCGACCCCAGGTGCAGCGGGATCTGCGTACCTTGCGCCACCAGGCGACCCGCCGCGTCGAACAGCGCCACCGAGCAGTCCTTGCGCTCCTTGATGTTGGTGGAAAACGATGCGCGCACCAGCGTGTTGTTCATGTCCTCGGTAATGGACAGCAGGCGGTTGCAGAACACTTCCATGCCGATCGGGTCGGCCAGCGCCGCGCCGGCGGCGGGTTTGGACTCACGCATCGGAGCCTCCTTGCAATTCGATGATCAGGTTGCCGTAGTCGTCCACGGACGCGGCGTGGCCCGCGCCCACCACGGTGGTGGAGCTCATTTCTTCCAGCAGCGCCGGCCCGGCCAGCCGCGCGCCCGTGGGCAGGCGGTCGCGGTCGTAGACGGGCGTGTCCAGCCAGCCGTGGGCGGCGCCGAAATAGACGCGCCGTTCGCCGATGCGCGCCGCTTCCAGCGTGCCGCCGATGCGGCGCGGCGCCAGCGGCGCCTTCACCACCTGGCCCACCGCCTGCATGCGGCAATTGATGATCTGCACCTTGCGGTCGTCCACCACATAGCCGTACTCGCGTTCGTGCGCCTCGGCGAAGCGGCGCGCGAACTCGGCCCAGCCGCCCGGCCCGGTGTCGTCCAGCGCGACCTGCACTTCGAAGTTCTGCCCCTCGTAGCGCGCGTCCACGGCGCTGTGGCATTCCCGCAGCGCCGGATCGACCCGCTCGTCCTCCAGCCACTGCTGCGCCTGCGCGCGCAACGCCTCGAAAATGGCCGACACCGCCGGCCAGGTCTGGGCGCTGGCCAGCGAGATCTCGCTGCGCACGAAATCGAACGAGATGTCGGACAGCAGAATGCCGCGGGCGCACATCGTGCCCGGCTCCTGCGGCACGATCACGGTGGGAATGCCGCATTCCTCGGCGACCTCCACCGCGTGCAGCGGCCCGGCGCCGCCGTAGGCGTACAGCGCGAACTGCGACAGGTCGTAGCCGCGCTCGGTGGACACCGCGCGTATCGCCCGGCTCATGTTGGCCGCGGCGATGCGCAGAATGCCTTCGGCCGCCGACTCCAGGTCCAGCCCCAGCGGCCGGGCCACGAGCTCCTCGATGACGCGCCGCGCGGCATCGGCGTGCACCGGCATGCGGCCCTTGAGCAGCGCCACCGGATTGAGCCGCTGCAAAGCGATCTCGGCATCGGTGATGGTGGGTTCTTCCCCTCCCCGCCCGTAGCCCACCGGCCCGGGCACCGCGCCCGCGCTGTGCGGCCCCACCTTCAGCGCGCCCGCGTCGTCGCGCCAGGGCGATGCTGCCGCCGCCCGCGCCGATCACGTGGATGTCCACCATGGGCGTCTTCACCGGATAACCCGCTACCTGGCGGTGCGAGGTGAAAGCGGGCGCCCTCGCACACCAGCGAAACGTCGGTGCTGGTGCCGCCCACGTCGAAGGTCACGAGGTTGGGACGGCCGATGGCGCGGCCCACCGCCGCCGCCCCCACCACGCCGGCGGCCGGCCCGGACAGGCACGTGCGCACCGGGTACTGGCGCACCGTGGCAATGGACATCAGCCCGCCGTTGGAATGGATGGTGTGCGGTTCGTGCGCGATGTCCAGTTCGCGCACGCGCTGCAAAAAGCGTTCCAGATAGCGCGCCATCTTCGGCCCCACGGCGGCATTGAGCACCGTGGTGGACAGGCGCTCGTACTCGCGGAATTCGGGCAGCACGTCCGAGGAAAGGCTGATGTAGGCGTCCGGCATTTCCTCGGCCACGATGCGGGCGGCGCGGCGTTCGTGCTCCGGGTTGCGGTAGGCATGTAGAAAGCAGATGGTCACCGCCTCGATGCCGGCGGCCGCGAAACGGCGCGCCGCCTCGCGCACCTGCGCCTCGTCCAACGCGGTCTGCACCTCGCCCTGGGCATCGACGCGCTCGTCCACCTCCAGGCGGAACTCGCGCGGCACCGCCACCGGCGGCTTGCCGACGCTGTAGTCGTACAGGTGCGGCCGGGTCTGGCGGCCGATCTCCAGCACATCGCGAAAGCCCCGCGTGGTAATGAGGCCGACGCGCGCGCCCTTGCGCTCGATGATGAGATTGGTGGCTACCGTAGTGCCGTGGCCCACGTGCGACACGGCCGACGGCGGCACGCCGTGCTCGGCCAACATCTGGCCGATGCCCGCGGCGATGGCCTCCGAAGGGTCGTGCGGGGTGGACGGCACTTTGTGAAAGCGCACCGCGCCGGCCTCCTCGTCGATCATCGTGAAGTCGGTAAACGTGCCTCCGACGTCTATCCCTATGCGATACATGTGCTGTTTCCTCAGGAAAAGTGCCCCCGTCCCGCCGCGCGAGGCGGGTCTGCGCCCTGGGCCGGCGCGCGCGGGCGGGAGTTCAGTCCAGGTGGATGTTGGCTTTCTTGGCCACCTGGCACCATTTGGCGATTTCGTCCTTGACCATGGCCGAGAACGCCGGCCCCGCCACGTCGGACACCTGCGCCCCCTGCTGCTCCAGGTAAGTCTTCATGGGCGCGGCGTGCAGGGTCTGGACCAGGCCCTCGGTGAGCCTGGCGCGCAGCGCTTCGGGCATGTTGGCCGGCGCGAACATGCCGAACCACACCATGGCCTCGTAGCCCGGATAACCGGATTCGGCCACGGTGGGCACGTCGGGCAGCATGGGAGAACGCTGCGGCGAGGTGACGGCCAGCGCCCGGATCTTGCCGTCCTTGATGTAGGGGTACGAGGTCATCACCACGTCCATCATCATGTTGACCTGCCCGCCCACCAGGTCGATGAGCGCCGGGCCCGAGCCGCGGTACGGCACGTGCACCATGGACACGCCCGCCGTGCTCTTGAACAGCTCCGCGGCCAGGTGGTTGGACGTGCCCTGCCCGTTGGACGCGAACGAGTACTTCTCCGGCTCTTTCTTCAGCAGCGCCACGAATTCCTTCAGGTTCGCCGCCGGCACCGACCGGTTCACCGACATCACGTTGGGAATGGTGGCGATGACGGTCAGCGGGGTGAAGTCCTTCACCGGGTCGTAGGGCAGCCTGGAATAGATGCACGGCGCGCTGCCGTGGGTGCTGACCGACCCCATCAGCATGGTGTAGCCGTCGGCGGGCTGGCGCGCCACGTACTCGGTGCCCACGGTGCCGCCGGCGCCGGGCCGGTTTTCCACGATGACGTTGGCATGCAGGCGTTCGCCCAGCCCCTCGGCGAGCTTGCGCGCGACCAGGTCGGTGGAGCCGCCCGCCGCGAACGGCACGACGATGCGGATTACCTTGTCCGGCCACTCGGCATGGGCCAGCGGCGCGACCGCCAGCAGGACGGCGCACGACAATGCGCCACAGGTCTTGCGTATCACAGCTTTCATGGCTGCTTTTCCCCTTGTTGATAGAACTTCGTCATGGCGGGCCCTCGGGGGCGTCCCGGTTCACTGCAACAACGGGGTCATGCTAGGGCGGCGGATGCGCCGCCAGCAGTCCTGCTCGTTTATAGTGGTATAGACGTCATTTATGGATGCCGGCCGTGAAGAACCCGGACCTGAACCTGCTGCAGCACTTCGACGCCCTGATGACATGCCGCAACGTCTCGCGCGCGGCCGAGCACCTGGGCATTACGCAGCCCGCCATGAGCGCGGCCATGCATCGCCTGCGCCAACTGTTCGGCGACCCGCTGCTGGTGCGCGAGGGCGGCGCCTGGCAGCCCACGCCGCGCGCGCACGAGCTGCAGCCAGCACTTCCGGCCGCTGCTCGAGGGCTGGCGCCGCGCCACGCGCGCCCGCGACGCCTTCGACCCGGCCCACTCGGCGCACACGCTTTCGCTGTACGCCACCGACTACGTGCAATACACGCTGCTGCCGCGCCTCATCCCCCGGCTGGCGGTCGACGCGCCGCACTTCCAGCTGCGCATCGTGCCGGCGCGGCCCCAGCACGGCCTGAGCATGCTGGACACCAACCACGTGGACCTCATCGCGGGGTACTTTCCCGACCCCACGCCCGATTTGCGCACCCGGTTCCTGTACCAGGAGCCGGCCGTGTGCATCGTGCGCGAAGGACACCCCTGCCTGCGCAAGCGCTGGGACCTGGACGCCTACCTGCGTTACGGCCACCTGGACCTGGCCGCCCACACGCGGTACTTCAGCACCGCCATCGACCGCATTCTCATGGGGCAGAACCGCAGCCGCAGGATCGCGGCCACGCTGTCGAGCTACCTGGTCTGCCCTTTCATCGTGCAGGATTCGGACCTCATCGCCACCATGCCCGAAAGCATCGCCCGCGCCATGAAGGGCAGCGCGCGCATCGTGTCGCTCAAGGTGCCGATGACCCTGCCGCCCATCGCCGTCTCGCTGTACTGGCACGAACGCTACCAGGACGACCCGGCGCACGCCTGGCTGCGGCAGTATCTGGCAAGCGTGATCGGATAACGCCGCGCTCAGTAGCCGCGGGCCGGGTCGTAGACGTTCGGCAGCGGCTCGCCGCGCGCCTGCGCGGCGATGAGCCAGGCCGTATGGCGCGCCGCGCTCGCGGCTGGTCGGGAATGGCCGCGCAGTGCGGCGTCACGATGACGCCCGGATGCGACCATAGCGGCGAGTCCGGCGGCAGGGGCTCGGGCTCGAACACGTCCAGCACGGCCTGGCTCAGCCGGCCGCTGTCCAGCGCGCGCAGCAGGTCCTGCGGCACCAGGTGCGAGCCGCGTCCGGCATTGACGAGCATGGCGCCGCGCGCAGCCGGTCGAAGACGGAAGCGCCCAGGATGCCGCGCGTGGCCTCGGTGGCCGGCAGCAGGCAGACCAGCAGGTCGGTACGCGCCAGGAACGCGTCCAGCCCTTGCGGACCGGCATAGCTCTGCATGCCGGGCAGCGGCTCGCCCCGCGCGACCACCCATGAACCGGAAACCCCACGCGCGCCAGCAGTTGCGCACATGCCGCGCCCAGGTGCCCCAGGCCCATGACGCCGACGCGCACGTCGGCCGCCACGCGCATTGTGTCCACCGTTTCCCAATGGCGCCGGGCCTGGGCATCGATGGCGCGCTTCATGTCGCGCGTCAGCATGAGCGCCGCCATGAGCACGTATTCCGCCATCTCGGTGCGCGTGCGGTCGGTGACCATGCGCGCGATGGGGACGTGGCGCGGCCGCCGCGGATCGGCCAGGATGTGGTCCACTCCCGCGCCCGCGCTGATGATGAGCTTCAGGTTCGGAAACCGCGCCAGCGCGCCCGGCTCCGGCTCCCAGACCAGCGCGTAGTCGATGCCCGCCGGATCGTGGGGTTCGTGCCAGCCCACCACTTCCAGCTCCGGCGCCAGCGCGCGGAAATGCCGGCGCCAGTCCTCGATTGCGCCGCGCCGCCGGACTTGATGATGAGCCGCATGTCTGTGCTTCCTGTCGACCGACCCGCCACATGCCCTCAGCGCGCCACGGTGCTGTTCCAGCGCGCGTTGAAGGCCGGCCGGTTGGCGTTTATCTGGTCCCAGTCCAGAATTTTGGCATTGGACATATAGCCCCGGAACCGCTTGAGCATGTCTTCGCTGCCGGCCGGCGCCCGCACGTTCTTGTTGGAGGGATAGTGCCCGCCCATTTCCAGCGCCCTGGCCTGCGCGGACGCCGAAAGCAGGTACAGCGCCAGCTTCTGCGACAGCTCGGGCTCGGTGTTGCCCGCCACCACGCATTCGCCCACCATGAGAATCGCCGAACCCTCCCTGGGCTGCGCGTACTCCACCGGCATGCCGCGCCTTTTCAGCCGCGCGATGGCCGTGGGCGAGAGCGGGAAAATCGCCGCCTCGCCCGAAAGAATCATGTCAGCCAGCCCGGCCGAATCGGGAATATACTCGCGCACGTTCGGGCCGACGGTGGACTGCCATTTGCGCAAGCCGGACTCGACGTTCGCCTCGTCGCCGCCCTGGATGCGGTTGAACATCAGGAAGGCATGCAGCCCGAATGTGCTGCCCGAGGCCGACTGGAACACCACCTTGCCCTTGTACCGGGGATCGGCCAGGTCCATCCAGGACGAAGGCGGTGCCCAGCCGTTTTCCGCGAACAGGCGGGTGTTGTAGCCCAGACCCGTCATCCCGACGTCGATGCCGGCCGCCATGCGGTCTTTCATGACCGCCGTGGGGTACAGCTCCCTGAGCACGGGGTCGTCGTCCAGCGGCTGGCACAGCCCCATGGAAATGGCGCGCGCCATGATGCCGTCGTCCAGGAACATCACGTGCATCTTCGGCGCGTCGCGGCTGGCCTGGGCCCGGGCCAGCACCTCGATGGACGTGCCCGGCACCACCACGATCCTCACGCCGTGGGTCCGCTCGAAAGGCGGAAACACATACTGGGTGAAGGCGCGGGCCATTTCGCCGCCGTTCATGCCGACGTAGAGCGTTTTATGCTGCGCCAAGACCGCAGCCGGCAGCGCCAGCAGCGCTGCCGCGACCAGCCACTTCCGCCTGCCGCGGCCCTTGGCGCCGCGCTCGCCTGTGTTGCGTCATGGAGACTCCCGCGTCTGCTCACGGAACTGCCCGGGAACCGGGCCGGCGGCCGCCCGGCCTATTCGGGATAGGTGCCGGGCAGCAGGATGCTGCGGTCGCCGGGCAGGATGCTGCGGCGGCCGCACAGCGCCATGGTCACGTCCATTTCCTTGTAAAGGATCTCCAGCACGCGGGTGACGCCGGCCTGCCCGTAGGCGCCCAGGCCGTACAGGAAAGCGCGGCCGATCATCACGCCGCGCGCCGCCAGCGCCACGGCCTTGAGCACGTCCTGCCCCGAGCGCACGCCGCCGTCCATCAGGACCTCGATCTTCGAGCCCACCGCGTCCGCAATGGCCGGCAGGGCCGCAATCGAGGACATCGCGCCGTCGAGCTGGCGGCCGCCGTGGTTGCTCACGATGAGCGCGTCGGCCCCGCTGTTGGCGGCGAGCTGCGCGTCTTCCACGTCGAGGATGCCCTTGAGAATGAGCTTGCCGCCCCAGCGCTGCTTGATCCAGGCCACGTCGTCCCAGCTCAGGCGCGGGTCGAACTGCTCCGCCGTCCAGGACGACAGCGAGGACAGGTCGCTCACGCCCTTGGCGTGCCCCACGATGTTGCCGAAGGTGCGGCGCTTGGTGCCCAGCATGCCCAGGCACCAGCGTGGCTTGGTGGCCAGGTTGATGAGGTTGCGCAGCGTGGGCTTGGGCGGGGTCGACAGGCCGTTCTTGATGTCCTTGTGCCGCTGGCCCAGGATCTGCAGGTCCAGCGTCAGCACCAGCGCCGAGCAGCCCGCCGCCTTGGCGCGGTCGATGAGGTCGCCGCAGAACTCGCGGTCGCGCATCACGTAGAGCTGGAACCAGAACGGCTTGCGGGTGGCCGCCGCCACGTCTTCCAGCGAGCAGATGCTCATCGTGGACAAGGTGAACGGCACGCCGAAATCAGCGGCCGCGCGCGCCGCCAGGATCTCGCCGTCCGCGTGCTGCATGCCGGTCAGCCCGGTGGGGGCCAGGGCCACGGGCATGACCACGTCCTCGCCCACCAGGGTGGTGGCGAGCGACCGGCCCTCCATGTTGACCGCCACGCGCTGGCGCAGCTTGATCTTCTGGAAATCGCTCTCGTTGGCGCGGTAGGTGCCCTCGGTCCAGGCGCCGGAGTCCGCATAGTCGTAGAACATGCGCGGCACGCGCTTGCGCGCGATGGCGCGCAGGTCTTCGATGCAGGTGATCGTGGAGAGATTAGCGGTCATGGGAGTGGTCTGTCTATTCTCGACGGCGCGCGCGTCCTTTCTTGGGTTTGCCGCCGCCGCCATGCGGAAGCGCGCCGCGGACCCCAGGATCCCGCGGCGCCGCCCAGTATACGCGCCGCCGGCAAGCGTCGCCTGCCGGCCCCGTTCGCTCCCCCGAAGAGCCGGGCTCTATGGCCCCTTTCCGGTCGGCCTCATTTGGGCCAGACCTTGCTCACCGCCCGTATCGTTGCCCATGCCACCCAGCGGGGGCTGGTCAGGCGCGCGCGCGGCAACCGCCGCATCACCTCCACCGCCAGCCCGCCGCGCCGGTGCCATTCCTTCTTGCGGGTCTGGCTGTCGGTCCAGCGGCCTTCCAGCCACGGGAACTCGCGCCGGCCCGGCTTGTACACCGGCGGGGTGTTGTAGATGAGGATGTACGCCAGCCGCGGAGTCGGCGAGGTGTTGGCGCCCGTGAAGTGCAGCGTGCGGGCGTCGTGCACCGTGCAGCCGCCCGGGTCCAGCGCTCGGCCGCGGCCTGCTCGCGCGGGAAGTCGGCCACGCACTCCAGCGGGTGCAGCGACTTGTCGCCGCCGGGCGAATCGTGGCGGAGCACTTCCCAGCGGTGCGAGCCCGGGATGAACTGCATGCACCCGTTTTCCTTGGTGGCCGGCTGCAGCGCCAGCCAGATGCTCAGCTCGTTGTAGACGAAGTCCGGCGAACGGAACGCCTCGTCCTGGTGCCAGGGAGTCTCCGGGCCGGTGAGCGCGGGCTTGAGCAGGGCGTGCTCGCCGTACAGCGCCGCGTCCTCGCCCAGGAGCTGCTTGGCGAGCTCCAGCGTGCGGGCGTGGTATTCGGTCTTGAGCAGACCCGGTGCATAATGGCGCGGATCATGCAGGCTCGGAAACTTGGCCGGCTTGGAAGGATCGTCGCGGCTGATGAAATCGTATTGCGCGCCTTCGTTGTAGCCCGTCTTGTTGGCGAACAGTTCGAGCAGCGTGCGGCGGATATACCCCACCTCGTCCTCGGGGCAAAGGTTCTTCAGCGCGAGGTATCCCTGCTCCCGGTAAAGGGCTGTCTCTTCTTCCGACAACACAGTGGTCTCTTCCATAATGGCCTCTCCAAGCTTTTGATGGCGGGTCGCTGTTGACATGTTCTGGCATGGACCGCACGGTTTTCGACATGGACCTAAACGTATCGCCTTGAAACCTCCCGGCCCATACAGCATCCGCCGTAGGCGAGACTGCCTAGCGCCCGGGCGCTAAGACCCCGCCTCATCCATAGGACACGCAACATGCAGGACCCGCACAACCCCGCTCATCTCGAAACCATCCACGCCACCATCAGCGGCGTCGTCCAGGGCGTAGGCTACCGGCACGCCACGGTGCGGCGCGCCCACATGCTGGGCGTGCGCGGATGGGTGCAGAACATGGAAGACGGCACCGTCGAGGCGCTGGTGCAGGGCACGCCCGACCAGGTCGACCACATGCTCGAATGGCTGCGCCGCGGCCCGCCGGGCGCCGTCGTGACCGAGGTCGTCACGCGCCGCGAGTACACGGACAAGCGCTACAAGCGCTTCGAACAGCTCTGAAGACGCGCCTCGGCCGATTGTCCTAGGGCGTATGGCCGAGGCTCAGGCGTTGCGGAACCACCGCCCGCCGATCTGGTTCACCACCAGCCCGCAGAGCACCAGGGCCCCGCCCAGCCACTGCAGCGGCTCCAGGCGCTCGCCGAAGGCCATCCACGCGGCCCACAGGCCCACCACCGGCACCAGCAGCGAGAACGGCGCGATCTTCGCCGCCGGATGGCGCGTCAGCAAGCGCGTCCAGAGCGTATAGGCCAGCAGCGTCGCCAGCACCGCGAGGTACAGCACCGCCAGCGCTTCGCGCCAGCCGAAACCCAGCACCATGCCGGCCACGGGCCCCGGCCCGTCGAGCGCCAGGGCCAGCCCCAGGAAAGGCAGCACGGGCGCCAGGCTGCTCCAGGCGATGAAGGCGAAGGGATCATAGCCGGGCGCCTTGCGGCTGGCGTGGCGCACCACCAGGTTCGACAACGCCCACATGAACGCCGCGCCCAGCGTCAGCAGGAAGCCGGGATAATCGACCGGCTTGCCCGGGAAATTCCGCTCAAAATCTGGGCGCCGCCACGCAAGCAAGGCGGCACAAGGGCTGCGCGCATTCAGGAATGCGCAAGC
>NZ_LHSJ01000050.1:18665-28843 GCF_001270295.1 Achromobacter sp. DMS1
GGCTGCGCGAGGCGGGCGCGCAGGTGCGCCGCGCTGCGCTGCCCAGCGTGCGGCTGGCCGGGGAAATCGCCCGCGACGCGGCATGATCGCCGCCGAGGCCTATGCGTTGCACGCCGGGCGGCTGGCGGCCGGAGCGGCCGGCTACGACCCGCGCGTGGGCCCGCGCATCTTGCTGGGGGCGCAGGCGTCCGCGCACCGGTACGCGGCGGCCCGGCTGCGCCTGCGGGAGCTGCGCGCGCAGTTCGACCGGGAGCTGGACGACGCCGAGGCGGTGCTCACGCCCACGGTGCCCATGCTGCCGCCCAGGCTCGCCGACCTGGACGACGACGCCGCCTATCTGCGCGAGAACGCCCGCGCGTTCAGCCTCACCGAGTTCGCCAACCGGCTCGACCTGCCCAGCATTTCGCTGCCCGGCGCCGGCGGCGCGCGCCTGCCCGCAGGTCTGCTGGTGACCGGCCGCCGCCTGCGCGACCGCGCGCTGCTGCATGGCGCGCTGGCGGTGCAGGCGGCGCTGGGCGATGCGGTTTCCTGATTTTCCAGTCCTTGAGGATGTCGTTTCATGCTAGTTGTCCACGCCCAAGACCTTACCGATACCGAACGCCATGCCCGCGGCCCCGGCTGGGAGAGCCGGCGCATGATCGTCAAGCGCGACGGCATCGGCTATTCGGTACACGAAACCCGCGTGTTCGAAGGCGCCGAGCTGCGCCTGCATTACAAGCACCATTTCGAGGCCAATTACTGCATGGAGGGCGAAGGCGAAGTGCTGGACGTGGCGACCGGCCAGGTCCATCGCATCGTGCCGGGCACGCTGTATGCGCTGGACCGTCATGACGAGCACATCCTGCGCGCCACGCGGGGCGATCTGCGGCTGGTATGCGTCTTCAATCCGCCGCTCAGCGGACGCGAAACGCACCGCGAGGACGGCAGCTACGCGGAGCCGGCGGACGAGGACCAGGGCTGACGCGCCCTAGCGCGCCTGCCCCTGCTGGGCCTTCAGCCGCGTGAGCACCTCGGTAAGCGTGCGTTCCGAGTGTTCGAGGTAATCGGACAGCGCCTGGGCGGCGTCGCCGCGCCGGTCCTGCACCAGCAGGCCATGGATATGGCGCTCGCGTTCGATCCAGTCGGCGGTCTGGATGCGGCTTTCGTCGGGTTCGGAGGCGAATACGAGGCGCAGCTGCGCGCACAGCGTGAGGAAGAACTCGTCCAGCAGGCGGCTGCCGAGCTGGGCCACGATGTGCTGGTGGACCTGCAGGCTGAGCGTGCCGACGCTGCGCCAGTTCTTCCTGGCCAGGGCGCGCTCGGCCGCGTCGATGGCGGCCAGCATCTTGTCGAGCAGGGCCGGTTTCAGGGGCTGGTCGCCGCTGACGGCCTGCATTTCCAGGGCGCGCCGCGCCGCGTAGATATCGCGCAGGTCTTTGCGTTCCATGCGGCGCACCACCACGCCCTTGTGGCGGATGAACGTGGCCAGGCCTTCGCGGCCGAGCTGGTGCAGCACTTCGCGGATGGTGTTGCGCGACGCGCCGTAGCCGGCGGCGAGGTCCACTTCCACGAGCTGCGTGCCCGGCGGCAGCTTCCCGCCCATGATGTCGTCGCGCAGCCGGTGGCTGATGCGTTCGGCGATCGAAAGGCCGCTGTCGCGTTCGGCAGGCATGGGGGGCGAGCTCCTGATGGGGGCGCGGCGGCCGGCCCGCGGCGCCCGTGGTTCTTATTTCCAGGCGACCTGTTCCGGATGCAGGCCGTGGACGCCCTTATACGGTGAAACTTCCGGCGGTGTCCAGCCTTGCAGCAAGGCCGGGTCCAGCGCATAGACCTCCACGCCCAGCGGGCGGCAGACATCGACGGGATCGCGCGCGTCGGGCCCCCACATGGGCACGGAGAGATCGCCGCCCGGGCAGGTGGAAAGCGCGCACAGCAGGTCGATCTCGGCGAAGAACTCCAGGTAGTCGCCGGGCTGGGCCGGGCAGGCCTTCATGAAGTATTTGTCGTCGTCGTTCAGGCCGGTGACCTGGAACACGTTGAGCACGTCGTGCACGTCGAATTCCGTGAGGCCGTAGGGCGCCACTGCGCGGGTCAGGTTCGAATGGCAATGGAAGTGGAAGTCTTCGCCGGACAACAGCTTGTTGACGTAGGGGTCGCAGCGCGTGCCCAGCAGGTCGTGCACGCGGCCGCCGTCGCCGTCCTTGCCGTAGCCGGCCAGCGTGTCGTCGGTGATGGTGGCCATGGGGCGCAGGTAGGGCAGGGTGGACCAGAGGCGGTCGTAGGTGCTGACGTGCGCGCGCTGGAGCTGGACTGACATGGCGGTGCAGGATGCCGAATCGATGCGCGTTTGGCGGGCCGCGGCCCGCCGGCAGGCGCGCGGAGCGGCCCTGGACCGGCTGCAGCCGGCGCTGCTCGACCGGCTCATGGACGACAACCCGGGCGAGCGCACCGAGCCGCCGGGCCGCGCCGTCATGTCGCACATGGAGCTGCGCGCGGCGGTGCTGCGCGACCTGCGCTGGCTGCTCAATACCGTCAACCTGGAAACCACGGACGACATCTCGCCGTACCGCTGGGTGCACGGCTCGACGCTGAATTACGGCGTGCGGGCCATGGCGGGCAAGCGCATGTCGGAAATCGACTGGGTCGACGTGGAGGATTCCATCCGCGACGCCATCATCCGCTTCGAGCCGCGCATCCTGCCCGACACCATCGAGGTGCGCTGCGTCACCGACACCGGCACGCTGGAGCACTACAACGTGCTCAGCCTGTCGATACGCGGCCTGCTCTGGTGCGAGCCGCATCCGCTGGAATTCCTGTTCCGGTCGGACATCGACCTCGAGAGCGGGCACATCGACCTGCGCGACCTGGGAGGCGCCTGATGGATACGCGCCTGCTCGAGTACTACAACCGCGAGCTGGGCTACATGCGCGAGATGGGCGCGGAGTTCGCGCGCCAGTATCCCAAGGTGGCTTCGCGCCTCGGGCTGGGCGAAACCGAGGTGGCCGACCCCTACGTGGAGCGGCTGCTGGAGGGCTTCAGCTTTCTGAGCGCGCGCGTGCAGCTCAAGATGGACGCGGAGTTTCCGCGCTTTTCGCAGCGCCTGCTGGAAGTGATCTATCCGCATTACCTGGCGCCCACGCCGGCCATGGCCGTGGTGGCGCTGGAGCCCAGCATGAACGAGGGCACCCTGGCCAAGGGTTTCCGGCTGCCGCGTGGCACCCTGCTGCGCGCGCGCCTGACGCGCGGCGAGCAGACGCCCTGCGACTTTTCCACCGGCCACGACGTGACGCTGTGGCCGCTGAAGGTGGCGCGCGCCGAGTTCACCGCCACGCCGCCCGACCTGCCGCTTACGCGGCTGGGCTTCGGCGGCCGCGCCGGCAAGGTCGCCGCCGCGTTGCGCCTGCGGCTGGAAGTGTGCGGCGGCCTGTCGCTGGAGGAACTGGACGTGGACCAGCTCACGTTCTTCCTCAACGGGCAGGACGTGGCCATGAACCAGCTGCTGGAACTGATCCTGACCAAGTCGGCGGGCGTGCTGTGCCACGAGGCGCAGCGCCCGCCCGCCTGGCTGAACCTGCTGCCGCCGGATGTCATCCGCCACGAAGGCTTCGACGACGCGCAGGCGCTGCTGCCGGCGCAGGCGCGCGCCTTCCAGGGCTACCGGCTGATGCAGGAGTATTTCGCCTTCCCGCAGCGCTTCCTGTTCTTCAGCCTGAACCGGCTCCGGCAGGGGCTGCGCACCGCCGGCCGCGACGGCAAGGCGCCGGAGACGCGCGCCTTCGACATCACCATCCTGCTTTCCGAGGGTGCGCCGGACCTGGAAAGCACGGTGCAGACCTCGAACGTGGCGCTGCACTGCGTGCCGGCGATCAACCTGTTTCCCAAACGCAGCGACCGCGTGGCGGTGACGCCGCGCACTCACGAATACCACCTGGTGGTGGACCGCACCCGTCCGCTGGATTACGAGGTCTTCGGCGTCACCCGCGTGATGGGCCATCGCGCCGGCGGCGAGGAGCGCGAGTTCCGCGCCTTCTACGGCACCCTGGGCGACGACGAGGACGAGTACGGCGCATACTACGCCACCCGGCGCGAGCCCAGGCTGCTGTCGGACACCGCGCAGCGGCAGGGGTCGCGCACGGGTTATGTGGGCAGCGAGCTGTTCCTCTCGCTGGTGGACCGGCGCGAGGCGCCGTTTTCGGGCGACCTGCGCTATCTGTCGCTGGATACGCTGTGCACCAACCGCGACCTGCCGCTGCTGATGCCGCTGGACCGCGAATCGGATTTCAGCCTGCGCGTGTCGGCGCCCGTCTCGCGCATCAAGGTGCTGCGCGGCCCTTCGCCGCCGCGTCCGGCGCTGGCCGAAGGGGCGGCCGCGTGGCGGCTCATCAATCACCTGGGCCTGAACTATCTCAGCCTGACCGACCTGGACGCCGAGCAGGGCGCGCAGACCCTGCGCGAGACGCTCAAGATCTACGCCGACCTGTCCGATCCGGTCGTCGCCAGGCAGATCGCCGGCCTGTACCGCGTGCGCGCGGTGCCGATGCACCAGCGCCTGCCGGTGCCGGGCCCCATTGTGTACGGGCGCGGCGTGCGCATCGAGCTGACGCTGGACGAGACGGCGTTCTCGGGCATCAGCCCCTTTCTTTTCGGCGCGGTGCTGGAGCGGTATTTCGCGCGGCACGTATCGATCAACATGATGACCGAGCTGGCGCTCGATTCGCTGCAGCGCGGCGCGATCGCCCGCTGGAAACCGAGGCACGGAGGCCGGCCCGTATGCTGAAGCCAGCTCCGCGCCCGCAACCAGGAGATCTGCCCATGCAAGCCGCCCGACTCGCCCAGCCCCGGTACGAACCCGTGCACCTGCTCGGGGAGGTGCGCGCGGTGGACGGGCAGGACTGCGTGGTCTGGTGCGACGGCCGCGAATGGCGCTGCCGCCGCGCGGCAAGCTGCCTGCTGGCGCCCTCGGTGGGGGACCAGGTGCTCATCAGCGGCCCCGATCCGCAGCGGGTCTATCTGATCGCGGTGACCGAGCAGGCCGACGCCGCGCTGAGCCGCCTGCGCGCGCCGGGCGCCCTGCTTATCGAAGCGGCGGACGTGTCGCTGCGCGCGGGCCGGGGCCTGCGCATGGAAGCCGGGCGGCTCGAACTCAAGGGCGGCGAGGCCGACTGCGCCATCGACGAAATGCGCTACCGGGGCAAGGACGCGCGCCTGACGGTGGGACAGGTGCGGCTGGCGGGCAGGCTGTACGAGCTGGTGGTCGACAAGCTGGTCCAGCTCACGCGCAACGCCCTGCGCCTGACCGACGAAATGGACCAGACCGCGCGGGCATCGTGGACGTGGAAGCGCGGCAGTCGGCGCGCGTGCACGGCAAATACAGCGTGGTCACGGGCGAAGAGCTGGTCAAGGTGGATGCTCGCCAGATCCACATGGGATGACGCGGCGCGGCGGGAGCGCGGCAAGCAATCAGGGAAACGGGATATGGAACGCGTAGTCAAGGCTTATACCCCTCTGCCCGAGGAACAGTTGAAGTTCCGCGGGATGTACGGGCACGAGACGCTGTCGCAGCTTTTCGAGTTCGACGTGGAGCTGGTGTCGGATTCGCATTCGCTGGACATGAAGCAGTTGCTGGGGAAATCCGTCACGCTGGAGATCGAGACGTCCGGCGCGAAGCCGCGCTACCTGAACGGGCAGGTCACGCGCTGCGTGCTGGTGGGGCGCGAGGGCGCGACCGCCCGCCACTATATCTACCGCGCGACCCTGCGTCCGTGGCTCTGGTACCTGACGCAAACGTCGGACAACAAGATCTTCCAGAACAAGTCGGCCCCGGACGTGATCCAGGAGGTGCTGTCCGACTACAAGTTTCCGGTCGAGGTCAAGCTGGCCGACAACTACCGCAACTGGGAATACTGCGTGCAGTACCAGGAAACCGACTTCGCCTTCATCAGCCGCCTGATGGAGCACGAAGGCATCTACTACTGGTTCAAGCACGAGAACGGCAAGCACACGCTGGTGCTCACCGATGACGTCACGCAGCACGATCCGCTGCCCGGCTACGAGACCATTCCCTACTACGGGCCGGACCGCGCGGCGGTGCCTCAGGAGGAGTACATCTCCAGTTGGGAGGTGTCGGAGGAGATCACGCCGGGCGCTTTCGTCACCAACGACTATCATTTCAAGACCCCGGGCGCCATGCTGGAAGCCCGGCGCAACAATCCGGGCGCCTACGACAACGGCGACCTGGAAGTCTACGAATGGCAGGGGGGCTACACCAGCGCGGCGGATGCCGAGCGCTATACGCGCGTGCGCCTGGAAGACCTGCAATGCCGCCAGGAGCAGGTCAGCGGCGCTTGCAATGTGCGCGGCGCCGCGCCCGGCTATCTGTTTACCTTGCGCAACCACCCGCGCCAGAGCGAAAACCGCGAATACCTGGTGGTGGGCGCGCGCTACCGCATCCGCGAGGGCGGCTACGCGAGCGGCGCGGGCGGCGCCAGCCTGTTCGACGTGGACTTCACGGTGCTGCCGTCCAACGTGCAGTTCCGCGCGCCGCGCGTCACGCCCATGCCCCACACGCACGGCCCGCAGACCGCCAGGGTGGTGGGCAAGCAGGGCGAGGAAATCTGGACCGACAGCTACGGCCGCGTGAAGGTGCAGTTCCACTGGGACCGCTATGGGCAGAAGAACGAAAACAGCTCCTGCTGGGTGCGCGTTTCCAGCCCGTGGGCGGGCGGGGGCTTCGGCGGCATCCAGCTTCCGCGCGTGGGCGACGAAGTCATCGTGGACTTCATCGGCGGGCATCCCGACCGGCCCATCATCATCGGCCGCGTCTACAACGCGGGCAACATGCCGCCCTGGAACCTGCCGGACAACGCCACGCAGAGCGGTTTCCTGAGCCGCTCCAAGGACGGCACGCCGCGCACGGCCAATGCCTTCATGTTCGAGGACAAGCCCGGCCAGGAAGAGATCTGGCTGCACGCGGAACGCAACTACCGCACCGAGGTCGAGCTGCACGAAACGCACACCACGGACGGCAACCGCACGACCGCCATCGGCGTGCACGACGCCACCACCGTGGGCGGCAACCGCAGCATCCACGTCACCGGCGCCGACCTGCTGACGGTGGGCCAGACCCGCGACGTGACGGTCACGGGGCATGAAAACTACACCGTCAAGGCCTCGCGCAAGACCGAGGTGCAGAACGGCATGAACACCGAGATCTACGGCCAGGGCCTGACCACCACGGTCAAGGCCGTGGGCGAGACTCGCGACATCACGGGACCGTTCAAGGAAACGCTGCACAATACCGAGACCCGCACGGTGACGGGCCTTTTCAACGAAACCTTGAACGGCGGCGAGCTGCGCACGGTGAACAAGGCTTCGAACGTCACCATCAAGGACGGCAGCATCCTGACCGTGGCGACCGGGGACTCGGTGCGCAAGGTGTCGGCCGGATCGCTGGAGGAAACGGTGAACGGCCACGTCAAGCTGACTTCCGAAACCTCGGGCATGGACATCCACGCGCCGCAGACCATCAACATCACCAGCGACGTCGACGTGGTCCTGCAGGGCAAGAAGGTCAAGGACCTGTCCACGTCGAGCTGGCTCAAGGCCACGCCCTTCGGGCTGACCCTGACGGTGGCGCAGAGCACCATGGGCGTCTTCAATGCCGCGCTGTGGCGCTCCAACCTGGCCATGGCGCTTTCCACCGCTTCCGTTTCGGTGATCAGCAGCAACGTGTCCGGCGTTTCGTACAAGGTGGCGGCGGCGGATTATAAGAACAAGGGGCTGGAAACCGAAGCCATCGGCTTGAAGTCGGCCCTCTGCGGCCTTTTTACGCTGATCTGAGCGCGGCAGCGCATGGACGGCCACCAACCTCCAACACAGAAGAAAGGAATATTCAAGCATATGGATTTGCCAACTTGGGCGTGGTGGGCGATCGGGCTGGGTCTGTTCGTGGTGATCGAGGCCTGCGTGGCCCTCTGGTTCATCCGCAAGCAGGTCCAGCGCCGCCAGGAGGCGGCCGCGCAGGTCGAGCAGGTGCGGCGCACCGGCGATCCGGCCTCGGCCCTGGTGCTGGAGGCCACGGATACCGGCAAGCGGCTGGGGGCCTACACCTATTTCGTGGTGAAGCTGCGCCTGCGCGTCACGCCCGCGGCGGGCGAGGCGTTCGAGACGGAAATCAACGCCAACATCTCGCCGGTGCGCATTCCGGATTTCGCCGAGGGCAAGGTCATCGCCGTGCGCGTCGATCCGCGTACCCGCGCGGTGGCGGTGGACCAGCGCACGCAGTAGGACATGAAAACCGTGAAGCCGTCCCGCCTCAGCCTGCTCTCTCGCCCCTACCGGTGGCGCGGGGAGGACTGGCTGGGCGTGGCCGTCATGGCGCTGGCCGGCCTGGAGGACGAGCCGCGCCTCTACACCGAGCAGGACCTGTGGCGCACGGCCGCCGAAGAGGGCGACGGCGCGCTGGACCTGGGCATTCCCAAGGCCGAGGCCGAAGTCTTCGTGCACGGGCGCGCCTATACCGCGCCTTCGGGCCAGGACCGCTCGTGCGCCGTGCGCATGCGGGTCGATACGGTGGACAAGTCCTTGCTGGTCTTCGGCGACCGCTATTGGCTGGACGGCCGCATCACCGAGCCGCTGCCCTTCGAGGAGATGCCGCTGGACTGGAGCCGCGCGTTCGGGGGGCCGGGCGATCCGCGCAATCCGGCCGGCCGCGGCGCGGCGGTGGAGACGCTGGGCAGCATGAGCCTGCGGCCCCTGCCCAACATCGAAGCGCCGCTGGAGCGCATGGAATCGCCCGCGCAGCGCCCCGCCGCCCGCGGGCTTCGGGCCGCTGCCCGTCGACAGTCCGCAGCGGCTGGCGCTGCTGGGAGGGCGCTATGACCAGCGCTGGCTGGAGCAGTCGTTTCCGGGCCTGCCGGACGACGCCGACTGGCGCTATTTCAACGCCGCGCCGCCCGACCAGCGCTGGGAGGGCCGCGACACGCTGCCCGCCCGGGCCGGGTACGCATTCTGGAACATGCACCCGCGCAGGGCGGTGCTGAGCGGCAGCCTGCCCGACTGGCGCGCGCGCGTGTTCGTGCGCCGCGCCGACCAGGCGGACGGGCTGGAGGAAATCGGCCTGCGCCTGACCACGGCCTGCTTCTTTCCCGGACGCGAGCGCGTGGCCCTGATCTGGCACGGCGCGGTGGCCGTGGCCGAAGACGACGCGGCGGACGTGGCGGTCATCATGCCGGCGCTCGAACAGGCGGCGGACGCGCCCCGCGCGCAGGATCACTACCGCGACACGCTGGCCCGCAGGCTCGATCCGCGGCACGGCGCCCTGCATGCGCTGCGCGACGACGACCTGGCGCCGCGCGCGCTGTATGCCGGCGAGGGCGCGGCCCTGCCCGACGTGGAGGACCGTCCGCTGGCGCGCCGCCTGCGCGAAGGGCGGCGGCGCGACCGCCAGGCCCAGCGCGAAGAGCTGGCCGGGCTCGGCCTGCGGCCCGACGACTACCTGCCGCCCGAAGACGCGCCGGCGCGGCCGCTCACGCTGGACAACCTGCCCGAGCGCCTGATCGAGCAGGAGCGCGAGGCCGAACGCACCCGGGAGCGCCTGCTCGCCGAGCGCGAGAAGATGCTGGCCGATTCCGACGTGCGGGATTTCGCGAAGCAGAGCGCGATGAATCTCGACGCCATGGGGCCGGAAGGCGAGGGCGGCGCGCGCGGCCGCTTCGATCCGCCCGCGCTCGAACGCCAGCTGCGGCAGGCGGACATCCTGCAGGAGCCCGGCGGGGCGCGGGCGCGCTGGGCCGAAGACCTGCGCCCCGAACTGCGCGATGCCTACCGGCACACCGCCCACCTGTTCGACCGCGCGCCGTCCATGACCCCGCTGCGCGCCCGGCGCACCCGGGGCAAGGTGGAGGCGCTGCTGCGCGGCTCGCGCGATCTGTCGGGCCTCAACCTCATCGGCGCCGATCTGGCCGGCATGGATCTGGCCGGCGCGCGCCTGTCTGGCGCCATGATGGAGAGCGCCAATCTGCGCGGCGCCGTGCTGGACGGCTGCGATCTCACCGGCGCGGTGCTGGTGGGGCCGACCTGCAAGGGCGCATCGCTGGCCCGGGCGCAACTGACGCGCGCCAACCTGGCGAGCGGTGCGGGCAGGCGAAGCCAGCTTCGAGGCGGCCGACTTCACCGAGGCCAATCTGCAGGAAGCGGAC